>DASUUP010000239.1:0-5077 GCA_036373995.1 Acidimicrobiia bacterium | reverse complement strand
CTCTCGCCACTTCCTCGTCTGTTGCTCCCCGGCGAAGGATTCGGGGCCGGATGAGGAGGTGGTAGGTGGCTGCGGCCCCGGCAACCGCCATCCAGGTCGTGGGTAGTCGGCGTCTCATGGACCCTCTCTTTCATGCCAGTTCCGCCAGCCTGATCCGACGGTGGAACGAAAGCTCTACTACCGCTATCCCAGAACCGGTTGGCTGCCTAGAGGCCAACGACCCGATTCGTTGGACCTTGAGGCAGATGCCACGCTCAACCTTGTGAGAAACCCTCCACCCTCAATGTGGGTCTATCGCCTCTATCTGCGCAGGCGACCGCTTCCTATGTTTGACCTTGTCTGGCTCAAAATGCACTCTATCATCTCAGGCGTCTATCAGATCTCTCACCGCATCGTGAACTCATTCGTAATCGACGGCGACGAGGGTGTGACCCTCGTTGACACTGGTCTGCCAAGACTCCACCGGACAATCTCACATACACCCAGCTCTCAGATCTGCTAACAGCAACAGAGAAGGCACGCCGAGACGCCCCCGCAATCGCCGTCTGCGAGCTCTAAGACAACACTGACACCCGGTCAATGAGGCATCGCCGAAGAGCGCACAACGGCACTTATCGAACGGGGAAGTCGTGGACGCGTTACCGGACGGAGTTTGATGTACGTTTGAGGGGGTCGGGGCTTCGGTCTCACACCACCTGCAGTAGTTGACGTCGGGACCTCTACTCCACCCAATTCGGTAGGTTCTGAACGTGCCTTATAGGTGGATCGTCTACCTCCACGTGTTCTCGGCGTTTCTGTTCATTGGGATTCACGGGGTTTCGATGGCAGTCCTCTACGCGGTGCGCGCCGACGTCGATCGAAAGCGTGTCGAGGCGCTCATGCGGTTCTCTGCCTGGACGGTCGCACCGATGTACGCCGCCTTGGCGATGGTTGCCGGAACCGGGCTCTGGATGGGGTTCGAGGTGAATGGCTGGTTCAGCCAGTCGTGGTACTGGTTGGCTCTAAGCCTTCTCGTCGTGATCACGGCACTGATGTGGTTCGTGGCCAGGCCTTTTGGGAAGAGGATCTTGGCTGCCTGTCAGATCCGCCCATCCGGCGTGCCGCGCCGATCGGACGAGGAGCTCGCCCAGATCCTCGGGTCGAACAGGACCCATGTCATCACCGCGATTGGTGTCGTCGGCCTTGCCATCATCCTCGGCTTGATGATCTTCAGGCCAGACTTCTAATCACTCGACGGGCCGCAGAGGCTTGCTGGCCGGACCCTGGACCACTTCGCCATGCGGGCCGTAGGCGGAGCCATGGCATGGACACTGGAACTGCTTCTCTCCGGGATTCCAGGCGACTACACAGCCCAGGTGGGTGCACCTCGCCGACATGACATGGAGTACACCGTCAGAATCTCGAAAGACGGCCACCTGTTCTCCGTTGCGCTCGACTACGCCACCCTCTCCCGGCTCGAGCTCCGACTCCAACTGGCGGACGGTGCGGCACAGCAAGATATCGCAGCGGGCTCCGTCGACTACGCCGCCGGGCACGGAGAAGCCGAGCATCATCCTTGTGCGTGTCATCCCCTTGTTGCCCACCACGATCAGATCGGATTCGGATTGCTCAGCGACCTCCAGAATGCGACGCACAGGATCGCCCTCGAGCATCCAAGAACGGGTCTCCACCCCTTGGCCAACGGTCTCGATGGTGTCGGCGACGATCAATTCCCCGGTTGCGGGATGCCCCACGAACACCAGATCGACGGCGGCGTCCAGCGCGGCGGCCATGATGTATCCCCTCTTGGCGGCCCTGTCCGCGGTGGCTGACCCGTCGGTGGCGATCAGGATCCGACGGTAACGCTCAGGTCGCTCCGGCCGGTCGGCGTTCACGATGAGCACATCACACGGCGAGTGGTATGAGATCTGATGTGGCACGCGGGCAATGTGCTCGCCTCCTCGTTCCAGGACGAGCAGTTCGGACTGACTTTCGATCACATATCGGGTCAGTACCCCGACTGGGGATCCGGCTTCTACAGTGCCGGAAACCTTGTCGCGGTCGAGACCGGCTACATCGAGAAGGTCACGAGCACGCGCGACGGTTTTCTCGTCACCGCCCGCGTTGACGATATGGAGGTCGGTACCGATCGCCAAAGTGACCATTGCCGCCGTCTCCAACGCGACAGGAGAGGTTTGTGGGCCGACCCCGATGACGATTCGCTTTCTCTCGGTCTCCGTCCGCTGGTCAGTCGTGCTCTCCTCCAATTGCCCCTGGACCATGACCTTGGCCACGAACCCGATCTCTTTGTGCGTGCCGTCGCATAGGGGCTGGTTCTTCGATTGTCCGCAACGACAGAGGGTGACCCGGTTGCGCACTTCCAGGGTTACGCCATCGCTGCGTTCGATCGTCACGCCACCCGTGACCCAGTAGGGGCCGTCTTCCACCGGCGAGATCGCCTTCGGGTAGTCGGGTTCGATGATCTCATCGTCGATCTCACAGACCAGCGCACCCGAAGGACAGTGTTCGATCATGTCGATGACCCGACCCTTCACGGTGATGTCGTCTGTATCGGGCAACATCTGGAACCAGTCCGTGGTCTGGTTGGCGCAGAAACCCGCGTGCTGACAGATAGGCCCAACCCGATGGACCTTGATCCCAATACCCTCATAAACCTTCTCCACGGCAGAGAAGGTCTCGGTCGAGGCGACTTCGGTGCCGTCGAAACCAACCTTGAGGTGAGTTCTGTCACAGAAAGGCTTGTGTGACGATTGGCCGCATCGGCATAGCCACGTGGGAGTGTCGTGGGGGAGCGCCTCATCAGTCGCCCAGGTCAGCGGATCGCCTTCAGGAGATCGGATGATACGTTTCGGCGTGATAGGGAGATCAGCGTTGATCTGATATGGGCCGTTGGTGGTGATCTTGATGTCAGGCTCAGGCACGAACTCGCCTCATCCGCATCGAGGCTACTCGCTGTCGCATTTCCACCGTCCCGCCAATCGGACATGATCGCAGGTCACTGCGCCCACCTGTGGAGCCTCCGATCCAACGTCGCGCACCTTGCAGTTTTCAGCGTCGAGCTAGAGACCGTTGGAGGCACCAACATCCTCTCTACTGCGCCTATTTCGGGGGCGCGTTCGACGTGGTCCCACAAAAGCCCTGGTCAGCGCGCGGTTCACCTAGTTCATGAACAGGGTGTGTTGTGGGGCGTTGTGAAAGAAGGCGCGATCATCAGCTTGAACCCTTCTAAGACTGACAAACGGTGGCCACGCCAGCTCAGCGCGTCTGGACGGATTCCCTCGAGCGCAGTCATGAACTGTCCCAGACTGCGTCGACGTCCCGATCGTTGCCATGACACTGGCTTCAGATATAGTTGAAAGGGTATCGGTCGCCGATGGCGGCGAGCTCGTTGCCAGCTGGCTGCGGGCGGCCGCCCGGCATCGTTCGACGCCGGGAGCTGAGTCAGGCCGTATCAATCGGGAGTATTTGAAATCGGCTTGGAACCCTTTGCGGACCTGACCTGGCGGACCAAGAACGGTGCACTTGGTCCGGCCACCGTGGGTGGTGTCGATGTCGATACCAGCCGATGAGGCATCAGGACGTGGCCGCCTCAGGTCAGGCCACTTGTCTGCGCTGGGATGGGGACCGCTTGACTCTCACCTGCTCCACATTGCGAAGTGTTAGTGACGGAGTGGTGTCATGGCGTCTGCCGTCGGCTGTCCACACTGTCTTGGCCTCTGCAGAGGCTGTGAGGAGTATCCCGCTCGCCCCCCGTCCGAGCTCGATGTGTTGGGGGCCGCTCATGGGGTCGCTCCACATCGCTACGACTCTCGATCTCGGTTTCCCGCTGGGTCGGGACCTTGCCACCATCCCGAATGCCGAGAGCGTGAGGACGGCCGATCCGGGTTCGTCGGCGAGGACCGCGGCGTATCGGCAGGGCCAACGTTGCGGGAGCTGAGGCCCGTCGAGAAGGAGGGCCACCACCAGAGTCGGCCCGATACGGCGGAGCAGGTCGGAAACCTCGTCCATCCGCGCCAGGTCTTCACACACTAAGGGGGCTGCGGTTGCGCCGCCTCCGAGGTCGATGATCTCAACGGTTCGGGCCGGTAGGTCGATGGCTTCCCACCATTGTCGGGAGGGGTCGAGGGCGTGGCTGAGGTGGTATTGACGGATCTGGGTCTGGTCGAGGCACCATCTGTGGTGTTTCTCCTGTTCAAAGGTCGTCCAGCCGTCGCCTGTGCGAACACCGAGGTGCACGTAGTTCCGTCCTAGCTTCCCTCGCCTCGGGGACTGCCGGACACCGGCGATGACGGAGAGCACACCGAGTTCGGTCATGAGCATCTCGAGCGTCGGGATCTCCTCGGCACGAATGGATGCCTCGGGCATGATCACGGTGTCGATCCGCTTTGCCCGATGTTGTGCTTGTTCGACGAGCATCCGCAAGAGTCTGACATCGAGGCTTTCATCCGGGTCGTACTGGAAGAAGCCGAAAGCGCCGGGATCCATGTTTTCGAGAGGTCCTTCCACCGGGCGAAAGGCGCTGTCCGTGACCTGGAGGGGCCACGGCACCAGGAGGATGTTGTAGTCCCTCTTGGTTCGCTCGGGGCGGTCGGGGAGCGGGTCTATGCGGCGCCAGTGAACATCGATCGACTCGTAGTTGAGGGCGAGGTATCGAGAGAGGGACCTGATGGTGATACCCCGGCTGGCGAGCTGAGTCTTTGGAGTGATGCGCACTCTCGTCGGCTCTATGTGGGCCAGTGAGCCACGGGCCGACAGGAGATCCCATGCTGCTCTCTCGAAGCTTGCTGCGGGCGCCGGTTGGGACGAAGCTAACCCTCGACAGGCCTCGTCTGCGATGGCGTGCAGGGTCAGGAGGGCACGCAGGAGTGGACAGTCCTCGCCCCGTCGCAGGACAGACAATGGCGTGTCGCGACGTTCCAGCACCACTCGCCACAGCTTGACGACGTCGGACGGGGGACTCCGCTGCGTATTAGCAGCGGTCACTCTCCACTCGTCAGCGGCTCGTTGGACCCGTTCGTTCCAGTCGCCCCTCGGCGGCCAACGTGCTCCGCGTGGCGGAGCAACCGTGAAACGATAC
>DASUUP010000238.1:0-9934 GCA_036373995.1 Acidimicrobiia bacterium | reverse complement strand
GCATGCCGTTCTACGGGGTCCAGAAACCGGCCCGCACCGAGATACTCGGCCACCTGAAAAAGGAGTTCGCCCCTGGCGATCGTGACGAGTACGAAGCCCTGGTCACTGCCCTCTGGGAGCTGCCCCATCGGGAGGAGAAGTATCTAGCCCAAGGCGTGGCGGTGAACTTCAAGAGATTCATCGTCCCCGACTCACTGCCTCTCTACCGCCGCTTCATCGTCGAAGGTGCTTGGTGGGACTTCGTCGACGAGACCGCCACCCACATGATCCGCGAGCTGGTGCTGGATCATCCCTACGAGATTTGGCCCGTCGTCGACAGCTGGACCGACCACGACGACATGTGGTTGCGACGCACCTCGATCATCTGTCAAATCGGCGCCAAGGAGCGGACCGACGCCGATCGTCTCTTTCGGTTCTGCGAGAAACGGATGCACGAGACAGAGTTCTTCATCAGGAAGGCGATCGGCTGGGCGCTGCGGGAGTACGCCAAGATCGACCCCGAGGCGGTTGCCAGGTTCGCCGACGAGCGCCGGGGCGAACTGTCGGCTCTCAGCTTCCGGGAGGCAACCAAGCACATCGGTCACCTGGTATCGGGATGATCGACCCGATAACCCTCGAGGTGGCCCGGAACCGGTTCGCCGCCATCGCCGACGAGATGGGTGTGGTCCTCCGCCAGACCTCGCTCTCGCCAAACATCAAAGAGCGCGCCGATTGCTCCGCCGCCGTGTTCGACGCCGAGGGAGAGATGCTCGCCCAGGCCGAGCACATCCCTGTGCACCTGGGGTCGATGCCGGCTTCGGTCCGGGCGTGTCTCGACAGGTTCGAACCGGTTCCCGGCGTGCAGTACGCGGTGAACGACCCCTACGAGGGCGGGACTCATCTGAACGATCTCACCGTGCTGGCACCTGTGTTCGTGGGGAGCCGGCATATCGCCTGGGTGGCCAACCGGGCCCACCACGCGGACGTTGGAGGCGAGGCGCCCGGGTCGATGCCGGCGCACGCCATCCGGCTCGACCAAGAGGGCCACATAGTCTCCCCGATGGTCGCTGTACGCGACGGGTCCTGGACCGACGAGTTCCTGGAGCCTTTCCTCGCAGCCTCGCGGACGCCGTGGGAGCGCCGTGGCGACCTCGACGGCCAGATGGGCTCCAATGCGGTGGCGGCGCGTCGTCTCCGCGAGCTGGTCGAGCGGGAGGGTGTCGATCGATATCAGGAAGTCTCGGGGGCGTTGCTCGACTACGGGGAGAGACGAACCCTGGCTGCCCTCGCCGACCTGCCCGACGGGGCCTACGAATTCACCGACTACATGGAACTCGGGGGCGACGACGTGGCCATCCGGGTCGCCGTTACCGTCGACGGCGAGACGCTGCACGCCGACTTCTCGGGATCCGATCCCCAAGTCGAGGCCAACTTCAACGCCGTGGAGGCTGTGACGCGATCGTGTCTCTACTACGCGGTCCGGGTCGCCACGGATCCCACGATCCCGGCCAATGGAGGCTGCTATCGGCCGATCTCTCTTCACGCGCCCGAAGGATCCATCGTCAATGCCCGGTTTCCGGCGGCCGTTGCCGCCGGGAACGTGGAGACGAGCCAGCGCATTGCCGACGTACTGTTGGGTGCATTGGCCCAGGCTGCGCCCGATCGCGTGCCCGCAGCCGGCCAGGGCACCATGAACAACGTCCTCATCGGCAACGACGACTTCGCCTACTACGAGACCGTGGCCGGTGGTCAGGGCGCCAGGCCGTACCGGGACGGCCAGTCGGGGATCCAAACCGGCATGACCAACACCCAGAACACGCCGATCGAGTCGTTGCACACGCACTACCCGTTCCGGGTGACCTCCTACACATTGCGGCGAGGTAGCGGCGGGGTCGGTCGGTTCCTTGGTGGCGACGGGATCCGACGGGAGATCGAGTTCCAGACGACTGCGACATTGTCCTTGATGGGCGAGCGCCGTCGTAACCCCCCTTGGGGTCTGGCAGGAGGGGATCATGGTGCAGTGGGAGAGGACTGGCTGGTCAAGGCCAACGGTGACGAAGAGAGGCTCCCGGGGAAGGTGACGGTGGACGTCGCCCCCGGCGACCGTCTCCTGGTGCTGACCCCCGGGGGTGGCGGCTGGGGGCGGGCCTAGAACCGCTTCTGTGTCGATTTTTCCGTCTCAGAGACGGAAAAATCGACACAGAACGAATGGCGAGATGTCGGGGGTAGCCTGGAGGGCGTGACTCTCGTGAGTGAGCTGCGCGCAGTGCTCGGCCAGGAGGACGTCCTGGAGGAGCCGGTCGAGCTGTATCTGTTCTCCAAGGACGCCTCGCTGATGCGAGGACGGCCGACATGCGTCGCGTTCCCGAAGGACGCCACCGAAGTCGCCGAGATCGTGAAGATCGCCGAGCGATACCGGGTTCCGATCGTGGCACGCGGCGCCGGCACCGGCCTGGCTGCCGGCGCCAGCCCCACGGAGGGCGGCATCGTCGTGGTGACCACCGCGATGAACTCCATCGACATCGACGTCGAGAACCGGACCGCATGGGTGGGAGCCGGCGTCATCAATCTCGACCTGTCAGTCGCCGCCAAGCCACACGGGCTCCATTTCGCACCGGACCCTTCGTCGCAGTCGGCATGCACCATCGGAGGCAATGTCGCCAACAACTCCGGCGGTCCTCACTGTCTGTCGGAGGGGAGCACGACGAGCCACGTCCTGGGCATGGAAGTCGTACTCGCCGGTGGAGAGGTGGTGACCCTCGGGGGCCAGGCACCCGATCCGATAGGTCTCGATCTCAAGGGCGCGATCGTCGGCTCGGAAGGCACCTTGGGCATCGTCACCCGAGCCCTGGTTCGACTCCTGCCGATCGAGCCGGACGTGCGGACTCTCCTGATGGACTTCCCCAGCGTCGAGGACGCCGCTCGCACCGTTTCGGACGTCATCGCCGCCGGCCTGGTCCCGGCTGCCCTCGAGCTCATGGATCAAAGGATGTGCATGGCGGTGGAGAACTGGCTTCAGTGTGGGCTCCCCGTCGACTCTGCCGCCGTGTTGCTCGCCGAAGTGGTGGGGGAGACGGAGGGTGTCGTGTCCCAGGCGGAGCTGATCGCCGAGATCGCCCGACGCAACAATGCGATCGACGTCGACATCGCCGATACCGAAGAGCACCGAGCGACTCTATGGAAAGCGCGCAAGTCCGCCTTCGGGGCGATCGCACAGCTCGCACCGGACTATTACCTCCACGACGCGGTGGTCCCCAGGACCCGTCTGGTGGAGACGATGAAGGCGGTCTACGACATCGCCGATCGTTACGAGCTCACCATGCTCAACGTCTTCCACGCCGGTGACGGGAACCTGCACCCTCTCATTGCCTTCGACGCCAGCGACCCGGAGACCAACAAGCGGGTCCACCAGGCGGGTGAGGAGATCATCGCCGTCGCACTCGAGGCGGGGGGAGCGCTCTCCGGCGAGCACGGGATCGGAATCGAGAAGCGGGACATGATGCACACCAACTTCACCGAGCTCGACCTCGACGCTCAGGCCCGTCTCAAGGAGTCGTTCGACCCGGTCGGCATCTTCAACCCGACCAAGGTCCTCCCCGAAGGCTCCCGTTGCTTCGACTTCGGCGGGGCGCGACGCGAGCTCCCGGATGGTGTCTGGGTTTGACCTATCACCCTGCGCACATCTCCAGGCTCGAGGTCGATATCGCAGGGATTCCCGAGTCGGCCATGGCCATCGCTCCAAAGACGGTCCGTGACATCCAGGCGATCGTTCGCTACTGCTCCGAGCGTGACCTGAAAGTCCAGGTCCGCGGCGGGGGCGCACATTCCGGCTACGGGAACCCGCCGGTCCCCGACTTCGTCATGTCGATGGAGCGAATGAACGACGTCGAGAAATGGGAGCCCGATGACCTCACCATCGTCGTTGCCGCCGGTGCCCGGGTGGAGGCGGTGGAAGCGATGCTCGCCGAGCGCAATCAAACCCTGGTCATGCCGGAGAGACCTGGCGAGGCCACCATCGGAGGGGTCGTCGCCGCCGGTGTGTCCAGCCTCCGGCGGGGCAGGCTCTATGCCACCAGGGAAAGGGTTCTCGAGGTGACGATGATCACGGGAGACGGGAGGACTGTTCGCAGTGGTGGCAGGGTGGTCAAGAATGTCACCGGCTACGACCTGCACCGGCTGGCAGTGGGCGCCTTTGGATCGCTCGGCGTCATACTCTCGGTGTGTTTGAAGCTGTGGCCCACTCCGCCAGGCACCGCCACGGTCGAGCTCACCGATGTGGAGCAGGCAGCCGCCATCGCCCGGCCGCTCGCCGTTCTTCAGACCGAGGACGGGATCGAGATCTTTCTCCAGGGCACCGAAGCGGAGGTCGAGTCGCAGGTGGAACGGCTCGGAGGCCGGTCCCGACCAGGGCTCGATTGGCCCTCTGACCCGACCGGCGTCTGGGAATGGTCGCTGCGCGTCCCCCCGGCGCTCACCGGCGAGGCTCTGATGCGTCTCCCCGAGACCTGGAGCTACCTCGCCATCCATGGTGTAGGCGAGATTCGCGCCGCTTCGGAATCCAGTGACGGGGCGGATGAGCTTCGCTCGTGGGCGGAGTCGACCGGAGGGAATCTGGTCGTGGCCAAGGGGGACGGCCGATTCGACCCCTGGGGCAAGCCTCCACCCGGGCTCGAGCTCCAACGGCAGCTGATCGGTGAGTTCGATCCCCGACGGATACTGAACCCGGGTCGACTTCCCGGGGGGATCTGAGTCATGCCCTGGGTAACCGAGCATCATCCGACCACCGTCGAGCTGAATGCGTGCGTCCAATGTGGGCTGTGTCTCCCCGTATGTCCGACCTTTCGTCTCACCGGGCGAGAGACGGCGTCGCCACGGGGTCGTCTCCACGCCATGTCGGCGGTGCATGACGGTGTCATCGAAGTCGACGAGTCTTTCGCCGGGATTCTCGATTTCTGTCTCGGCTGTCGGGCCTGTGAGCCGGTGTGCCCCGGTCTCGTCCCTTATGGCCGAGCACTCGAAGGGGCCCGCGCCGAGATCGACGCCCAGGTTCCGGGACGAGCCACCCGGGATCGTTGGACGTTGGGCACTGCCCTCGGTTCCCGTCCGCTGATGCGGATGGGGGGCTGGGCGCTCGCTTTCGCCCAGAGCCTCGGTCTGACCAGGCTGGCCCCGTCGAAATACAGAAGGGTGAGCGACGGGTTGCGTCCACTTCGTGGCCGGGGGGCCTCCACGGTGGGCCACGTCGGGGGACCGGGCGACTCCGGCACCGTTGGTCTCCTCGCCGGGTGCATCCAGGATGAGTGGTTCCGACCGGTGAACCGGGCGGCGGTCGATCTGCTGGAGCGAGCCGGCTACACCGTGGCTGTTCCCGAGCGACAGACCTGTTGTGGCGCCCTCGCCGCCCACGACGGCAAGGCTGGAGCCGCCGAGGCGTATCAGGCCAAGAACCGGGACGCCTTCGGCGGCTTCGACATGGTGGTGGCGACCGCCGCCGGCTGCTCTGCCCACCTTGCCGACTACCGGTGGAGCGGTCACGAGCCCGAGACACTCGACGTAACGGTCGCCGTCGCCCGGGCCATCGAGGACGGGCGACTTCCCAAATTCCAAACCGATCGTGGCCAGATCGCCATCCAGGACCCGTGCCATCTCAGACACGCGCAACGGGTGGTCGACGAGCCCAGGTCGATCCTGGAGGCAGCCGGCTACGAGGTGGTCGAGACCGACCCGGTTGCCTTCTGCTGTGGTGCTGCCGGTATGTACACCGTGCATCAGCCGGAGGCGTCGACGACGCTCGGTAACCAAAAGGCCGACCAGGTGCGTGCCACAGGAGCAACGAAAGTCGCTTCGGCCAACCCCGGCTGCGAGATGCAGCTCCGCAGTCATCTCGGCCCGGAATTCGACGTCAGACACCCCATCGAGTGGTATCACTCTGCCCTCACGGCAAAGGGCTGAAGGTTATGGTCGGAGAGTTGACGGAATCCGCTGGGGAGCCCAACCGACTGGAATCGCTGAAGCGATATGCAATTCTCGCCTACGGAGCCATCGGGACGATGGCGGATGTGGGCCTGATGGTGTTGGGAAGCCTTCTCGTCGGGCTCTCCGTCGCAGTCCTTCTCGGCGGTTTCGGGCTCGCCGACATCCTGGCCGAGGAGCTTTCGACCGGTGAGATGCTCATCTCGGCGATCGTTCTCGCCGTGATCGGGCTCTTCTGTCTCGGTGTGGCCTCCGAAGGGCCGCTTGGGCGGGGGAGGCGTCTCGTCGGCTTCAAGTTGTGGGAGGTCGGCATCGGCCGGACCCTTGCCGTGTTCGTGGCCGGGTTCGTGGCCCTGCTGCTCTACGACGCCCTGGTCGGGCTTCTCGAAGACGTTCCCTCACCGCTCTACAAGGGGGTGGAGGGCATCCGCGCCGTTGGGGTGTCCGGGATGACGGTGATGCCCCTACTCGGGGTGCCGCTTTCGCTGCTGGCGCGTGCTGCGCCCGACGACTACGACTGGATCCGCCAGGCCGACATCCCCCTGATGTTCGCCGTGTGGGCGGTCTCGGCCATGGTCATCCTGGTCTGACTGATTCACCGAACCTCCGGTTGCACGGCCCGGATATGGTCTGCAACGCCTCGAGAATGCCCTGGCCGAACGGGCGCTGCGTATTTCGAGGCTCCTGGAACCACATATGGGTCTGGATACCGGAGGTTCGCGGTGTGTTTTCGGAGGGCTAGATCGGTTTGGCGTAGACGAGAACCTCTTCGGGGGTGCCGCCGAAGCGGGTGATGGCCTCCGCGGTCCAACCCAGATTGGGGAGCCTCACGTCGACCTCGGTGACCGAGCGGGCCGCGGCGAGGTCGAAGAGACCGTCGAAGAGGGCGAGCAGACCGTCGGGAGTGGTGGCGAACCACCGGGTGGAGATCCAGTCCTCCTCGGGTTGTATGAGACTCACCCATCCGGCCGGCGATTGGAGCAATTCGCCGCCGGAGGTCACATCTTCGGGTCGGGCGCTGCGCCATTGCCAGTGGTTGGCGATCAGTTCGCGTCCTTCCCTGGCCAGGTCACTCGCCACCCAGAACAGCCAGGCAGCCTCCGCATCGGAGCCAGGGGCGGGCCGCAGCCGATATTGATCGGGAGCCCTGTGAGTCTTCTCGACCTCGAACGACGAGTAGACCCAGCTCGCCACTTTTCGATAGCCGAGCCCCTCCACTTGAGCCCGCGCCGCGTGGTTGCCGGCCTCGGTGGCCAGTCTCATCACCCTTCCCCCGCGCTCGCGTGCCCATTCGACGCCGGCATGATTGAGACTCGAGCCCAAACCCCGGCGGCGGTGATCGGGGTGGACGCGTGCGGCTTCGATCCAGCCTTCGATGCCGGACAGCATGGTCACATGAGCAAGGGCGACCGGTGTGTCCTCTTCATCGACAGAGACGAGGACCGCCGAGTCAGGGTCGAGGAGCCAGCGCGGCAAGCGGTCGGGGACGTAGTCGCCCCACGAGAAGGTTTCCGTCGTCCAGGGTGTGACCGAGGCCACATCCTCGGCTCGGGCTTGCCTGATCGCGTAGCTCACGGCTACATCCGGTCGGGTACCTCGATACCCAGTAGATGAAGCAGGGTCTCGAGCGTGGCCGCGGTCCAGGCGGCTAGGGCCAGCCATGAGGCCCGTCTCTCGGCATTCTCCTCGGAGAGAATGTGGTGTTCTGTCAGGAAGCGATTCCATGCGCCGGCGACGTTGAACGCGTACTCGGCTACGTGATTGGGAGCGCGGAGATCGAGCGATCGCTCGATGACCTCGGGAAACCGCAGGAGCTCGATGGTGACCTCGCGTTCGGCGTCCTCGGACGGTGCGACGATCTCGCCGGCGGCGAGCCCCCGCTCTGACGCCTTGCGCAGGATCGACTTGGTTCGCACTGCCCCGTACTGGAGGTAAGGACCGGTCTTGCCTTCGAAGGAGCTGAATCGCTCCAGGTCGAAGACGTAGTCGGAGGAGCGGTTGTTGATCAGGTCGCCGAACTTGAGTGCGGCGACACCCACCTGACGTGCGATCCGCTCCCGCTCCGCGTCGGGGTAGTCCTCGGCGATGTGGGCCTCGTCGATGCGCTCCCTCGCCGCCGACTTCACCATGTCGATGAGGTCCCCGAGGCGAACGACGCCACCCTCGCGGGTCTTGAAGGGCTTGCCATCGGGGCCGTTCATCGTCCCGAACCCGATGTGCTCCACGGTTACGTCCTCCCCAACGATGCCGGCTTTGCGGGCGGTCCGGAAGACCTGGATGAAGTGATCGGCCTGACGATGGTCGACCACATACAGGATGAGGTCTGCCTCGAGATCGACGATCCGCATCTCGAGGGTGGCGACGTCGGTGGTCGAGTAGAGGAATCCGCCCGCCTTGGAGCGCAGGATCAAAGGAGCCCAATCCCGGTTGTCGCCGGGCTCATCGACCCTCACGATCAACGCTCCGTCTGAGATTTCGGCGACACCCGCCTCTTCCAGTCTGTCCACCAGGTCGTTGAGCCGATCGGCGACGTCCGACTCCCCATACCAGAGATCGAACTCGATTCCGAGAGCGGCGAAATCGCGGCGTTGCGAGGCCTCCGACACCGACTTCATCTGCCGCCAGACCGTCAGAGCATCTTCGTCACCCCGCTGGAGGGCAACGGTGGTCTCGCGTGCTCGGTCGGCGAACCCCTCATCCCCCGCGGCCCGCTCGGTTGCCTCGGGATAGATGCGTTGCAGGTCCTCGAGTGTGATGGTCGAGGGGTCGATTCCCCGCTCCTCGACCGTCGCGATCAACAGCCCCATCTGAAAACCCCAGTCACCGAAGTGGGGGTCGCGGATGACGTCGTGACCGGCGAACGCAAACAGTCGGGCGAGGGAGTCTCCGATGATCGTCGCCCGAATGTGGCCCACGTGCATGGCCTTGGCCACGTTGGGACCGGCATAGTCGACGAGAACGCGAAGCGCCCCGCCCTTCCGCTCGTACCCGAGATGATCGTGCACTGCGGTGGTGGTCGACCACTCGGCCAAGGCGGTGTCCGTCAGGTCGATGTTGATGAAGCCCGGACCTGCTATCTCGACTTTGGCCAGCTCGGAGTGGCGCCTCAGGGCGTCCGCGACATCCTCGGCGATGTCACGCGGGGCACGTGCGGCCTGTCTGGCGGCGGCCATGGCCCCGTTGCATTGGAACTGGGCCAGCTCCGGACGTTGTGAGGGCAGCACCTCTCCCAGCTCGGATGGGAGGCCGAGGTTGGCGAACGCCTTCCCGGTCAGCTCGGAGAGATGTGACTGAACCGACATCGCCCGGAGGTTAGGGGAGGCAGGTCGTCAGCCAGCACACACGCCCATCCAGCTCACTTCTCGAACCTGCTGTCACGCCACCGAATCGCCTCCTCGAGGCCACGCTCGGCGGCGATCCGCTCGAACTCGACTCGCTCCGGCGATCGCAGTGTCTCTATGTCCCCTCCCAGGTCTGCCCCCCGGCGGAGAGCCGCTCGGAACCCAGCTTCCTCCCAGGCGGCGTTCATGGCTTTCTTGGTCAAGGACGGCGCAACGAGCTTCCGTCGATGGCCGTCCCGTGACAGCTGGCGAAGATGATGAGCGATCGGTCGCCGGCCGCCACGGCACGCTCGGCCTCGGTTTCGAGGTGAGTGTTCGAGACGGCGAGGACGGCATCGTCGACCGACTCCTCGATGGCATCGATCGTTGATTACGAGATCAGGCCGGCGATGGTGTCGTAGCCGGGGTTGACCGGATAGATGAGCCCTCGAATCCACCTGAGGTGAGTTGGCGAACGGTCTGATCACCTACCGAACCGTGACGCTCCGAGGCGCCGACGACGGCGACGGAACGAGGCGTGAATATGTGATCGAGTGCCTGCATAACGACCTTTGAACTGCCGTTCAGGGTAGTCGGAGGGTCATTGTGGCATGATCAGGTAGTGAGCCCACGTCCGAGAATGACCGAGAGCCGGAGACACG
>DASUUP010000237.1:0-4337 GCA_036373995.1 Acidimicrobiia bacterium | reverse complement strand
CAGTTCCCGTCCGGCGCCGTGGCGCAGTTCGGAAGCAAGATTCGGGTCGGGATTCGGTCGATCTTCCATGGCTTTTCGCGCTCTCGACAATCACTCACAGTGACGAGATAGGTTCGCATGCCGATGGCGTCGAAACCCACGACGGCACTCAGGGAAGCGGGCTCCCCAAAGGCGGCTCGCCGGCGAGCTAGGCGACGGCCGTCGGCAACTCATGTCCTTATTGCAGTTGTCGTCATTCTGGCATTCGTCCTTAACCTCCTCGTCCTGCGCGACCGCAGCTCAACCACGTTGGTGGCCGTCGCACGTCAGCCACTGACGACAGGATCGGTGCTGACCCGAGACATCGTCCGCTTCGTTCCCGTGGACTCGGGCTTCGAAGGGCTCCAGCACCTGGTCAACGAAGAGTCACTCGCCGACTACGAAGGCTGGGTACTCGATCGAGCGATCGTCGAAGGCGGGCTGCTGGATACGAGCGCCCTCGTCCAACCCGGGGATACCTCAGGCTTGCGATCGATGAGCCTCCCGGTCGATCGGGAGCATGCCGCCGGAGGCACCCTGGTGGCCGGCGACCGGGTCGACGTGATCTCTGTCGAAGACGGAGTGCCGGCCTTTGTGGCGACCGACCTCGAGGTTACCGGCGTGGCCGAGGCCGCCTCAGGAGCCATCGGCGCAATGGGCAATTACCACGTGGTGCTGTCGGTGACCTCCGATCAATCGCTAGCGCTGGCGGCCGCTCTCGACGCCGGTTCCCTCGAGATAATCCGCTCCACTGGTGCGGAAAGCATCGCCGTGCAACCCATCGAGACGAATGACTCCTGATATCGCTCTCGCTGCGTCGGCTCGGGAGTGGCCCGACCGGCTTCATCGATTCCTCCTCGATCACGGCGGCGGACGGATCGTCGACCGGGTGATGAGCGCCGAGCAAGCCGTTGACGCAAGCTTCCACGTCCTCCTCATCGACGACGTCTGCTCGTTCCTGACGCCGCGGCTGGTCAAGGACGTCAAGCACGGTGGTGGTGAGATCGTGGGTGTGTTCGCCCCTGAAGACGGGTCCGACGCCAAACGCCGATTACTCGAGTGCGGCATCTCCGACGTCATCGAGACCGAGGCGATGCCTGAAGAGTTCATCGAGAAGGTTCAACAGACGCTGGCGCATCGCTCGTTGCCAGGGCTCGGTGATGTCGAAGCCGTTTCCACACTGAGCATCGCAGTCACCGGTCCGACCGACGGTGTCGGGACCACCGAGGTGTCGATCGCTCTGGCTCGATCGCTCTCGAGCCGGATTGGAACCGTGCTCGTCGACATGGACCCTGCCTGGCCATCCGTGGCACAGCGTCTGGATCTCCGCGTGCACCCCAACATCCGGACCGCCATCGATCACGCTCTCCACAGCCCCGAGCGCCTCTCTGAGGCGATCCACGAGATCGGCGCCCTGCGCGTGGTCGGCGGGCGGGCCGACGGAGGGAGCGGATCGCCGATCACCCGTCATGAGTCGACGGCTCTGTTGGACGCGCTCGGGACGAGGGCCGAGGTCGTCGTCGCCGACATGGGCCCGCTTCGTCGCCTTGAAGGTGGCCTCATCCGTGACTTCGACACAGTGATCGTGGTGGGGGCGGGTGGGCCCATCGGGGTCGCCCGTTTGATCCGCACGGTCGCCGATCTTCTCAGCATCCACCAGAACCAATCGGTGCTGGCAGTGGTGAACCGGCCCGGCCGAGGTGCCTTCCGGGAGTCGGAGGCACTCGACGAGATCGGGTCTGCGCTTCCGGATCTCCCGGTGGTCACGCTCCCGTTCGACAAGAAGCTGGCTGCCGCCGCTTGGGACGGGGTGCTGTATTCGGGGCGGGCGTACAAGCGTGCGGTCGGAGCAATGGCCGATGTGGTCGTGAGGACACTGGCATGACGACGGACGTCTACGAGACCCTACGGCGCGAAGCGCTGGCCCGGCTCGATGGGACGGGTCTCGATCCGGAACGTGAGTCGGTTGCGGTGCGCAGTCTGCTCGAGGCGACGGTCGACGAGTATCAGCAGAAGGCGCATCTTGGAGATGGTCGGTCGCTCGCTGACCCCAAAGCCACGGTCGAGCGTTTGGTCAGATCGGTGTTGGGACGTAGTCCTCTGCGGGATCTCCTGGAGCGGAGCGATGTCGAGGAGATCTTCATCGAGGGTGACAAGGTGACCTATCTCGAAGCGGGCGGTGTTCTTCGATCGTCTCCAGTCCCGACGACTGAGATCGAGAACCGACAGACCATCGAGCAGCTCATCGCCTCCACAGATCGGCGTCTCGATGCGTCCAACCCGATCGCTCAGGCCCGAATCCTCGACGGCTCGGCGCGTTTGAGCGTTGTGATCCCTCCCGTTGCGGATCGGCTCTCGGCAACGGTCCGCCGCTACGCCCTGCGACGCCAGACCCTCGAGTCGCTGGTCTCCCTCGGATCGCTGACGGCACCCGCCGCCGATTTCCTGTCCGCCGCCATGCGGGCGAATGCGTCGGTCATCGTCTCCGGGCCGCCCGGGGCCGGGAAGACTTCGTTTCTCTCGGCACTCATCAGTGCCGTTCCGATCGACCACTGCATTCGAGCTTGCGAGGAGGTACGAGAGCTTCACGTGCCACTCGTGCACGGTTCTTACTACGAGGCACGTCCTCCTGCGCTCGATGGCTCCGGAGAGATCAATCTGCGAGACCTCGTCAAGATGACTCTGGCGATGAGGCCCGATCTCATCGTGGTGGGGGAGGTCAGAGGAGCCGAGGCCTTCGAGTTGACACGGGCCGTCAACGCGGGCTGCGGCCTTGCGTGCACCATCCACGCCAACTCGGCTTCGGATGCGCTTGAGGCGCTGGTGAACGCAGCCCTCATGGCGGGCGAGAACGTTCCCGAGCGCGTCGTCCGCAAGGTGTTCTCGTCTTCCATCGACTTCGTCATCCACCTCGACCGTCGAACCGAACCATCGGACAACATCATCCAACGCCAGACCATGGAGATTCGGGCCGTGGTGCCGGCTCTCCATGATGACTTCTCGTCCGAGCCAATCTTCGTGAGAGAGCGGGTTGGCGCTCCGATGGAGTGGACAGGTGCCACGCCGCCCGCCGATATCGCCGAGCGAATCGAGAGGGTGGTGGCACCGGGCATGAAGATCTCTACGATGCTGGAGCGGGGGATGTCGCCGTGGTGATCCTCGCCGCCTGCGCTTCTTCCGCCCTGGCGGCTGGTCTCCTGGCTCACGCGTTCAGCAATCGGGAGCGACGCCCCCGACGTCGGGAGTCCGATCTTCTGCCTGGTCTCGACGTTTCCCCGCCACAATTCTGGGCAACGGTCATCGGGGCAACCGCCGTCACCTACTTCGTTGTGTTCGCCCTGACCGGGCTGGTGGTCGTCTCGTTGGTCCCCTCCGTGGTGGTGGCGACGTTGCCCAAGGCCTACTTCGTCAGGAATCGGGCGCAGCGTCTGGCGCGGGTCCAGGAGGCGTGGCCGGACGGTCTACGCGATCTTCTGTCCTCGGTCCGCTCCGGGGCTTCCCTGCCAACTGCCATCGAAAACCTCGCGGCATTTGGGCCTGAACCCTTGCGTGAAGCCTTCCAGGGTTTCGACGTGTATTCGCGGAGCCTCGGCGTGGTGCCGGCTCTCGAGCTGGTGAAGGACGACATCGCCGATCCGACCGCAGACCGGATCATCGAGGTGCTGATACTCGCCTATGAGCGCGGTGGCGTCGTCGTCCCCGAGATCCTCAGTGACCTTGCCGAGGCCACCACACGAGACCTGTGGACCCTCGAGCAGGTACGGACCGAGGCACTGGAACAGAAGATCAACTCCCGGGTCGTGTTCGTCCTGCCCTGGCTCGTTCTCGTGGCGATGACCGCACGATCTGGAGCCTTCCGGGACTTCTACTCGACACCAGCGGGATTGTTGGTCGTCGCCATCGGAGGGGTGATGAGCATCATCGGTGTGGCCGTGACCTCCCGCCTTGGTGCGCAGCCGGCCGAGCCTCGGGTCTTCGGAGGTCGTGGGCCATGACACCGATGGCGGTCCTCGCCGCTTCGTTGTCGGCATTCGCTGCAGGGTTGATCCTGCGCCTGGTCGTGCCTCCGCCGCGAAGACTTCGCAGCCGGGTCGGCCCCTATCTGTCACCGACCATGACCACGATCAGCCGGAGCGGCCCGTCGGGCCCGGTACGGTCGGTGTTCGGCCCCATCGTTCGTGACGTCGCCGACTGGGTGGGGCGTCGGCTCGACCGATCTGGGGCCGGAGTGACGATGGTGCGGTTGCGCCGGGCCGACTGGTACCGAGGCATGTCAGAGGAGCGGATGGTCGGCAGCTACCGGCTGGCACAGTTGAAGA
>DASUUP010000236.1:0-4240 GCA_036373995.1 Acidimicrobiia bacterium | reverse complement strand
AGGTTGGGGGGCTGGCCCTTGATGTTGATCAGGTCCTGACCCTTCTGATCGAGGCGGGGCAGCGCGCCCAAGAGCCCTTCAGTGTACGGATGCTGTGGGTTGGCGTAGAGGTCGGCCACTGGCGCCTCTTCCACTATCTGGCCCCCGTACATGACTAGGACGCGGTCGGCGAGGCCGGCGACCACGGCGAGGTCGTGGGTGATCCAGATGACGGCCGTGCCCAGCTTCTCACGGAGGTCACGAATTATCTGGATGATCTGCGCCTGGATGGTGACATCGAGGGCCGTGGTCGGCTCGTCGGCGATGAGGATCTCGGGATCGCATGCCAGGGCCATTGCGATCATGACGCGTTGTCGCATCCCGCCGGAGAGCTCGTGGGGGTAGTTCTTCAGCCGGGCTTCGGCGTCGGGGATCCCGACCAGGTCCAACAGCTCCTTTGCCCGTGGCCGGCGCTCGGCTTCTGTCAGGCCGGTGTGGAGGCGAAGGGACTCGTTGATCTGAAAGCCCACGGTGAGGACAGGGTTCAACGAGGTCATCGGATCCTGGAAGATGAATCCGATGCGGCCACCGCGAATGTCCCGCAATCTCTCGTCGTCGATGGTCAGCAGGTCGTCGCCACCAAAGTCGGCTTCGCCGGCCACGATCTCGCCGGGGGGCATGGGGATGAGCCGCAGCAGTGACATCATCGTGACGCTCTTGCCCGATCCCGATTCGCCGACGACTCCGAGGAACTCGCCTCTCTTCAGGTTGAAGCTGACGCCGTTCACCGCATGGACCATGCCGTCCTGAGTGTCGAACTGCGTCCTGAGGTCCTGGACCTCGAGAACGGTTTGCACCTGAGTCTGTGTCACACGCTGCCCATCGTGATGATTGAGGGCAGAGTAACTGCAAGTTTCGCGCTGGGGGCCGGAAAGTCGCTAGAGACGGGCCCAGAGCTCGTTTTCGGCGAGGTCGATGATGGTGTGGGCCATGGCAAGGGCCCCGTCTCGAATCGCCAGATTACCGCTGTCTGTGATCGTGGCTGCTGCGAACTCGGCCTGGTGGTTGACGGCTCCGCCGGTCTCGATGGCGAGCATCGGGTGGATCGAGGGAACCACCTGGGAGACGTTGCCCATGTCGGAGGACCCGCCCGAGACACCGACGTCGGCTTCGATCGGGAGCGGCCGCCCCAGGGCCGTCGAATTGGCCTGGAAGAGCTCGGTCATCACCTCGTTGTTGATCATGTTGAGATAGGAGTGGCCGATCTGGTTGACCTCGAGCCGGCAACCCGTGGCAGATGCCGCCGCCTCGAAGCAGGCATGGACCTTCGGGATCAGCTCGGAAAGACGTTCCGAGCTCGCCGACCGAATGCCCCAGGTCGACTTGGTGTACTTGGGGATGATGTTGGTGGCGTCCCCGCCGTGGTCGATGATGCAGTGGACCCGGTCCGTGGGGAGGATCTGTTGGCGCAACGTGGCCACATTCATGTATGCCTGGACGAAAGCATCCAGTGCGTTGACGCCCTGTTGCGGAGCGAATGCGGCGTGGGACTCCTTCCCGTGGTACTCGACCGTGAATGAGGTTCTAGCCTGGAACGACGGGTCGAGCAGGTCACGGGGACTGGGGTGGATCATTATCGAGGCGGCGGCATCCTCGAAGGCACCCGCGTCGATCAGGTCGACCTTGCCCCCACCGCCTTCCTCGGCGGGAGTTCCCAGCACCGTCACCCGGATCCCCAGGTCGTCGACCAAGTCGGCCACAGCTATGCCCGCACCAACGGCGGCGGTCGCGATGATGTTGTGACCGCACGCTTGGCCGATCTCGGGTAGGGCGTCGTACTCGCAACAAATGACGACCCGGGGGCCACCCGTGCCGACAGTGGCCTCGAACGCTGTGTCGAGCCCGTGGGTGGGGTGGTTGACGCTGAAGCCATGGGTCGAGAGGTATCCGGCCAGTTTCGCCGAAGACTCGTACTCCTTGTATTGGATCTCGGGGTTGTCATACAGCCAGCGGGACAGCTGTCGTAGGTCGTCTTCGACTGCGGTGAAGGCTGCTTCTGCGGTTTCTTTTCGGGTCATGGTTCGGGAACGGTAGCCAGAGGAGTCACAGCCGATCCCAGACGTCCTGGGTGGCCATGTCGATGATCGTGTGGGCCATGGCCAGCGCCCCGTCGCGGAGCGCCTTCTCACCGCTTGGTGTGATCGTGGCGGCCGCAAACTCGGGTTGATGGTTGACAGCTGTCGTCTCAATCGCAATCGACGGATGGATGGATGGGACGATGTGGCTGACATTCCCCATGTCTGAGGATGCCGAGGTCTCTATTCGGGACTCGGCGTAGGTGGGCATCGCCCTGCCCAGGGCAGTTGAGTTGGCGGCGAACAACCCGACCAACAGTGGATTGCTCACCAGATCGATGTAGGGATCGCCTTCGTAGGCGATGTCCAAAGAGCATCCCGTGGCGACTGCAGCAGCTTCGAAACAGGCCAGGACACGAGCGCGCAGAGTCTCGAAGCGCTCGGCGGTCGCAGCCCGGACGATCCATTGCGAGACCGTTCGGTCGGGTATGACGTTGGGGGCGGCTCCACCTTCATTGATCACGCCATGAACGCGATCGGTCGGCTCGAACTGTTGGCGGAGAGTGGAGATGTTGTTGTACGCCTGCACGAAGGCATCGAGTGCATTGATCCCATGTTCCGGGGTGGCGGCGGCATGGGCCGTCTTCCCGGTGAAGGTGGCGGTGAACCCCTGTGCGGCCAGCAGACGCGGGTCGGCGAGATCATGCGGACTGGGATGGACGAGCATCGAAGCGGCAGCGTCCTCGAAGGCGCCGGCTTGGATCAAGTCGATCTTCCCTCCTCCTCCCTCCTCGGCCGGCGTCCCGAGCACGGTTACGCGGATACCCAAGTCGTCCACGATTTTGGCGAGAGCAGCTGCTGCCCCCACCGACGACGTGGCGATGATGTTGTGACCACATGCGTGGCCCACCTGAGGAAGGGCGTCGTATTCGGCGCAGATTACGACTCTCGGGCCGTGCGCTCCGACGGTGGCTTCGAACGCTGTGCCCAGGTCATGGGCGGGGAAGGTGACCGCGAATCCCTGCCCTGCCAGGAACCGGGTCAGCCGGGCGGAGGCCTGGTGCTCCTCGTATCCCAATTCGGGGTTCTCGTACATCCACCTCGAGATAGCTCGCAGTTCCTCCTCCACGGCATCGAAGGCCTGATTGGCCCTTTTTTTGTGATCCATGGTCCGGGACGGTATACCGTCGGCCGGTGGCCACCGCATTCGAGATCGCCGACCGGTTCGTCGACGAGGCTTGCTCGATCAGCCCCCTGCTCTCGACCCAGCTGGGTATACCCGGGTCCAACCATCTCTGGGGCAACGACCTCGGACTCGAGGGGTTGGACGAGAAGAGGGAGCTTCGTGACCATTACCGGTCTTTGCTGGTCCCGTTCCTGAAAGGCGATCTGTCGAACGAGGTGTTGGCGGCACAGGTGATGGTGGGCGCCTTCGATGAGATGGATGCCGAGCAGGAGTCCGGGGACCACTTTCGCGACCTTCGCCATATGGCGTCCTCGTTCCACCGTCTCCGATCGATATTCGACGTCATGAAGACTTCGAATGAGGAGGACCGCGACAATGTCGTGGCGCGGCTGACGACCATCGATCGGCCTCTCGCCCAGTATCGAGAGCGTCTCGCCGATGGGATCAGCCGGGGCATCGTGGTCGCCGATCGGCAGGTGCGGTCGGTCATCGAGCAGGCGAGACGCATGGCGAGCGATCCGGCGTCGTTCGAGGTGATCGTGGAGAGGTTCGCCGCCAACGGCCTCGCGGATGCGGACCTCGAGACGGCGGTCGTGTCGGCCCGCGCTGCGATAGGGGAGTTCGGGGAATGGCTGGCAACCGGGTACCTGCCCCATGCAGCCAATACGGACGCAGCGGGCCGCGAGGTGTATGAGCGCGCCGCCGATCGGCTGGTCGGGCTACCCATCGACTCCGATGAGGCCTACGGATGGGGCTGGCAGGAGTTCGCCAGATTGCAGACCGAGATGGAGCGGGTGGCGGCGGAGATCCGACCCGGTGCCGGTGTCGACGCCGTCAAGGACTATCTGGAGACCGACACCGAGGTGACGGCTTCGGGCACCGACGAGTTGGTCAACTTCGTGAAGAGGACGCTGAGAAGGGCTGTTGAAGACCTCGCCGGAAAGCACTTCGACGTCCCCGACGAGATTCGGGAGGTGACAGTCTCGATCGCTCCGCCGGG
>DASUUP010000235.1:0-11546 GCA_036373995.1 Acidimicrobiia bacterium | reverse complement strand
ATCGGTGTCGGCGATCTCCTCCGAGGCGTCGCCTCTGATGACTCCGGGGACCATGCGCACCTGGACCCAGAGCACGTGCTTGCCCGCGGGAGCACGGCTGGGGTCGACCGTCGTGGGTTGCCCGATGACAATGGTCGGCTTGGCCGGCAGGTAGCCGGAAACGGCGCTGTTGTACGTGGCGCTCATGTCGTCCAGGTAGCCCCCGACGTGTACGTAGGCGTACTCACGAAGCTCCTCACCGGCACTCCAGTTCGGGAGATCTTCGACGGCCAGGTGGATCATGAGCGTCCCGGGCCCGTATCGGTATCGACTCACCTGAGAGCTCGGCTCGTCACCGAGCGCTCCCGATGGGAGAAGTCCTGCCAGCACCGTCGGGGTCAGGTTGGCGACCACGGCTTTGTCTGCACCGATCCGTTCCCCGGACTCGAGGACGACGCCGTCAGCGGACCTTCCCGAAACGACCACCGATTCCACGGGCTCGCCCAGCCGTAGCTCACCGCCGGATGCCTCCAGGAGTCCAATGAGAGACTTCGTGATGACATCGGCACCTCCCCTGCCGAGAACCATCCCGTTGGCGGCATCGGCGAAGGTCTCGAGGTAGGGAAAGAGCGCGCCTCCCGACACGTCGGGAGCGAAGTCGAGATGCATCCCCCAGGTCGCCACGAGAGCTCGCAGCTCCTCGCTCTCGAAACGCTCTTCGGTGAACTCCCTCGTCGATTGAAGAACCATCCGGGTCAACTCGAGAGGCCAACTCATTCCCAGCGAGCGCATTCCGCGGAGCAGTTCCCAGAGAGCGCCGCTCGACGGCATCTCCACGTTCAGCAGAGGGAACAGGTGTGGCGAGATCTGCTGGAACTGATCCCACAGCTCTCTCCATGCTCCGGCATCGGTCTTCGAGACAGTTTCGATGGAGCCAACCGTTTCTTCCAGGTCAGTGGTGATGCCAACGAACCGCGAGTCGGGAAAGGCTGAGGCGAAGGGCCTATTCGAAGATGCGAACTCGAGACCATGCTCGACCAGCTCGTCGGCATGTTCATTGAAGAACGCAGATCCGGCGAAGAGATTGAGATTGGTGGCAAACAAATCGTGGCGAAAACCGGGAAGCGTCACCTCCTCGGTTCGGATCGCCCCTCCTGCGACTTCATTCCTCTCGACCACGACGACACTCCACCCTGCCTGTGCCAGCATGACGGCCGTGACCAAGCCGTTGTGCCCGGCTCCGATGACGACTGCGTCATAACGCTCCATGCTTGCTGTACTCAGCGGGCGAGGAGCCGGGAATGCCGCTGGAGCCCGGCCACTGCCGCCTCCACGTCCTCGCTCGAGTTGTAGCAGTGCCAGGAAAGACGGATGTTGCCGTCGCGCGAGGAGGTGATGATGTCGTCCTCGGCCAACGCTTGCACCAACGCATGCTCGTCGATTGAAGCTACCGCGATCATGGGACCCCTCCGCTCCGGGGCTCGTGGTGTGACGATGGTGGCACCAATTCCGTCGAGCTCTTCGATCAGGAGATCCGTCAAGCCACTCACCAGTCTTTCCGTCTCGGCGATGCCGATCTCGTCCATCAGATTCATCCCGGCAACTCCGGCGTAGATACTGGGCACCGGCGGGGTGCCGCTCTCGAACTTCCTCGCCGACTGGGAGGGGGAGTAGTCATAGATGTCCATCTCGAAGATGTTCTCGTCGGCGAACCAACCGGTTTGAGTCGGTGTGACGTGAGGAAGGAGGTCGGCGCGGCAATACAGAAAACCAAGGCCAGCCGAGCCCAGAAGGTATTTCAGAACACCACCGGCGAGAAAGTCGACCCCCAGCTCCCGGACGTCGATAGGGACGGCACCCACCGCCTGGAAGGCATCGACGAGCACGTATGCTCCGACATCATGGGCCAGCTCGATGATGGATCGGATGTCTGTCTTCGAGCCGTTGCGGTAACACACGTAGGTGATGGCCACTAGAGCAGTTTCTTCGTCGATGGTCTCGGCGAAACGCTCGACGGGGATCGTGGCGTCGGGATCAGCAGCGACGTGCTCGATCTTCGCTCCGCGTAGCTCCTGGGCGTGAACGATCTGTCCGATGGTCGGGAACTCGAAGTCGCTGATCACGATCTTGTTTCGTCCTTCGGGGTGACGCAGCCCGCTGAGCAGGGAGCTCACGCCTGCCGAGAGTGACGTGGTCACTGCTATCTCCTCGTTGGTTGCGTTGAGGAGCCGGGCGAACCCGGAGCGAGCCCGCTCGTTCAGTTCAACCCACACCTCCCAAGGCGAGCCCTTCTCGTCCCAATCTCTCAGGTACTGGTGGTAGGCCTCGCGCACGTCGTCGGACAGGGCGCCCTGGGAGCAGCTGTTGATGTAAGTGACCCGCTCGAGGAGGGAAAACCGGTGGCGTATCGAGTTGGGCAGTGTGTCACTCATGGGGTCTGGTCGGGTGGCTCAGCGCCCAAGATAGGCCTTCTTCAAATCCTCATGCTCGGACAGTGCAGCAGCGGTGTCGGCGAGGACGATGCGTCCGGTGGAGAGCACGTACCCATGGTCGGCGATGGAGAGGGCCATGTTGGCGTTCTGCTCGACCACCAGGATGGAGACACCCTCTTGATGGACCCGCTCGATGATCTCGAAGCTCTGCTCGACCAGGATCGGCGCCAACCCCATCGACGGCTCATCCATCAGCAGCAGCTTCGGGCGCGTCATGAGTGCTCTTCCCATGGCCACCATCTGCTGCTCGCCTCCGGAAAGTGTGCCGGCGAGCTGGCGGCTTCGGTCGGCGAGGACGGGGAATAGCTCGTAGACCTGGTCCAAATCCCCTTCCCAGTCGTCCTGGCGGAGGTAGGCGCCCATCTCCAGGTTCTCGAGGACGGTCATCGGGGCGAACAGCCGACGGTTTTCCGGAACGATTGCCATACCTCGAGAGATACGTGAGCTGGTCGACTCATCGGTCACGTCCAAACCGTCGAACTCGATGGTTCCGCTTCGCGGGGAGACGATCCCGAGGATGGTTTTCAGGGTGGTGGACTTGCCCGAGGCGTTGCCCCCGAGGAGACACACCAGCTCACCCGGGCGAATCTGCATCGAGATGTCTTGAAGGATGTGGATCGGACCGTAGTAGGTGTTGACATCGCGCAGCGCGAGCAGAGGTGGTGTCACGTCGCTCACCTCTGACCTGCCGCTCCGGCGCCGAGGTAGGCCTCGATGACCGCCGGGTCCTCGGCGACCGCCTCGAACGAGCCTTCGGCGATCTTCTCGCCGTGGTCGAGGGCGACGACCCGGTCGGACACCCCTTCCACCACGTGCATGTCGTGTTCGATGACCAGGATCGAAAAGCCCGCCTCGTCTCGGAGCCGGCCGATCAGCGCGGTGATCTCGAGAGTCTCGGCAGGATTCATACCGGCCGCGGGCTCATCGAGCATGAGCAGTCTTGGGTTGGTGGCCATCGCTCGTGCGATCTCGAGGCGCCGACGGTTGGCGTAGGAGAGGCTGTAGGCAGGTTGGTCCCATCGGTAGCCGATGAGACGGTCGCCGAAGAACGAGAGCTTCTCCTCGGCCAGAGCTCTCATCTCCCGCTCCTCGCGACGAGCCGTCGGGGTGCGAAGCGCCGACTGCCACATCCGGGTTTTGGTGGCCCCGTAGGTAGCGGCCATCACGTTCTCCCGGACCGTCATGTTGAGGAAGACGCGCAGCGTCTGAAAGGTGCGCGCCACCCCCTTGTTGGCGATCTGTTCCGGGCTCCACCCCACGATGCTCTCGCCTTCGAAGATTATGTCGCCCGAGTCCGGCTCGTAGATCCCACTGATCATGTTGAACAGAGTCGTCTTCCCGGCGCCGTTGGGGCCGATGACGCTGACCACTTCACCGTCTCCCACAGTCAGGTCGAGGTTCTTGATCACGTTGAGACCACCGAACGCCTTGGAAAGACCCCGGATTTCCAGCTTCGGAGTCATGTGATCTGCACCCGCCTGGTCCCGAGGAGTCCTTGAGGACGCACCGCCATCATTACCACGAGGACGCCGCCGAAGAGGAGCTGACGGGTGATGCTCGGTTTCAGGGCCAGTTTGTTCTCCCAGACGAAGATGGACAGATAGACCGTGGGAATGAGCAATGCCAACCGCCACCATCCTTTGGTGACGATGACGCCGAGCACGCCGGCTATGGCGAGCACGAAGGCATAGTTACTCGCCACGTCTCGCGCTGGGCCCAAGATCAACATCCAATCATCGACCAGCGTGGAGAGGAACGCGTCGTTGGGCATGCCAAGGATCACCTCACCCCAGACAGCCAGGGAAGCAAAACGAACCAAATAGCCGAATGCGACCAGTCCGACAGCCACCGCTGCGATCTGGGCCGGTTTCCGGAGCATGGCGATAAGCAGGCCGACCAAACCCAGGTAGAAGAGCCAGCCGGCTGCGTTCGGGTTGCGGAGGATCTCCGGGGTGAAGGCGACCACGAGCGCTCCCAGCACCACTCCGGGGATCGAGCCGAGGCCGCCGAGGATCACTGCGGCATACATCGTGATCAGGAAGAGAAGCTGGAAGTTGTTGGGGAACACTCCGACCTGGACCGGGCCGAGGATCGTGCCCGTGAGACCGGCGACTCCAGCGCCGACGGCGAACGCGAGCATCTTCAGGTTGTTGACCGGTGTGGTCATGTGTGCCGCGGCCAGGGTGTCCTCGCGCAATGCCCGCCAGGCACGTCCGGTGCGGGAGCCATCGATGTTGCGAAGCAGAACGACGATGACGCCGAGAAGAACGAGGAGCAGGTAGAAGTTGCGGTTGAAGGTGTTGAACGAGAACCCGAACAGCTCCCAGGGCCGCACTCCGATGACGCCGTTGGGTCCGCCGGTCAGATCGACGCTGACCCCCGGGAGTCTCTGGAAGTTGACTATCAACTCCAAGAAGATCTGGGCGAAGAACAGAGTCATGATCGCCAGGTAATCGCCAACGAGACGTCTCGAGGGAAGACTGAGAAGCGCTCCCAAAAGTGCGCTGGCCGCCACGATCACCGGCACCGAGACCCACGTTGGCCACATGACGCCGATCTGGTCCGAGGACACCACGGCATAGAAGTAGGCCCCGAAGCCGTAGAAGGCGATGTAACCGAGGTCGAGCATCCCAGCCCAGCCCACAACCACATTGAGCCCTATGGCCAACATGGCGAGCAGTAGGGCGGTGATCCCGATGCGCACACCCGATGGAGAGGCGAAGAAGGGGTAGATACCGACGACGACGAGGAATGCCAAGAGCTTCCACCCGGAGGGGATCCGGTCGAGGAGTCGGCGTGCCGGCCCGCCCCAGCCGGTGTATCTCCGATCCCGTTCCCCGGACTCGGCCACCCAGCTATCGACGCCTATGTTCGACATGATTAAACCTTCACCAATTCGGGCCGTCCCAGGATTCCGCTTGGCCTCACCAACAGAAAGGCGATGAGAAGTCCGAAGACGATGAGGTTCTGAAAGGTCGAGGAGATGTAGGCAGTGGTGTAGGACTCGGCGAAACCGATGAGCAGCCCTCCCAACATCGCCCCGGGGATGCTGCCGATGCCACCGACCACTGCGGCGGTGAACGCCTTGAGTCCGGCGATGAATCCCATGAAATGGAAGACACGGCCGAACACCAGTCCGACCATCACCCCGCCCACCCCGGCGAGGGCGGAGCCTATGAGGAAGGTGGCGACGATCACCTTGTCCACGTCGATTCCCATCATCGCGGCGGCCTCGGTATCGAACGACACGGCGCGCACCGCTTTGCCCACACGGCTGGATCGGACCCACCAGGTGAGAAGGACCATGAGCACCACTGCGGTCACGATGACGAGGACACGCACGGCCCATACGTTGATCGGGCCCATAGTCAGACCCGTTTCGATGGCGATCAGTGTGGGTGCTTCGTAGCTACGCGAGTTGGCGGTGAACAGGAGGAGCGCTGCAGCTTGGAGGAAGAAAGAGGCGCCGATGGCGCTGATCAGGGCGGCGAGACGGGAGGCATTGCGCAACGGTCGATAGGCGAACCGCTCCAGTGCCACTCCGATACCGGACGAAACCACGATGGCCGCCAGGAACATCAGGGTCAACGCCAACCAGATGGGGATGCTCAACCCGGCCGCGCCGCCGAGCACGGTGAGGACACCGTACCCGGCGAACGCCCCGAACATGTAGACCTCGCCGTGGGCGAAGTTGAGGAATTTGAGGACCCCGTAGACCATCGAGTACCCGAGGGCGAGGAGGGCGTACACACTGCCCAATGTCAGACCGTTGACGGTCTGTTGGAGGAAGAACTCCATGGGTGAGCGGTCTGTTCCTCGCCTCGGGTTGTCTCGTTGTCGTTAGGGAAGGATCACCTTGCTCCCGTCTTCCTGGATTTGGAAGATGAAGAACCTGCCTTCGGCGAGGTCACCGTCTTCGTTGAACGAGATCGGCGACCCGAGGATCGAGTCGGCCTGGTCGGTGTTCTGCACTTCGGCCTGAACATTGGCCCGGTCAGGGGTCGCCCCCGTCTGACAGACCCGGTCGATCGCCTCGAAGATCACCCGGGCAGCGGCGTACACCGGTGGCCCGAACGTGTTCGTGTCCTCATATTGCTCGAGATACCCGGCGAGGAGGTCCTCCGAGCCTTCGACGGCCGAGATGTCGGGCGCGAACGTGGCGACGTACGAGCCCGGCGCGGTGAAGTCCCCCGAGTCCATGCCGTCGGAGCCGAAGATCACGGCTTCCTTGCCCTGCTCGGTCATCTGGTTGGCGAAGATCTGCCCGTTGGCCGCCACCTGCCAGGGCAGGTAGACGAAGTCGGTCTCGTCGGGGATCGTGCCCACCAACGCCGAGAAGTCGGTGACGTCCTGTGAGACCGAATCGGTGATCACCTCGACGTCAGCAGCTTCCAGCTCCGGCTGGACGGCATCGACGAGGCCAGTCGAATACGACGACTGGTCGTCGACGATGAACACCGTCTGCGCGCCCTGATCGATGAGGAATTGGGCCGTCTGGGGTCCCTGAATGTCGTCCGTCGGGACGGTGCGGAACATGCCCTGGTACTGGGCGGTGATCCCCACTCGTGTCGACGAGGGGGAGATGAACGTGAAGTTCGGATCGCCAGCCTCGAAGACGGCTCCAGCGGCATCGACTTGGTCAGAGCCGGCCGGGCCGACCGCGGCCAGGACATCGGCGTTGTCGAGCAAGGACTGGGCCAACGTGGCGCTCTGGGCAACGTCGAACTGGGTGTCAGCCTCCACCATCTGGAGGTCGTAGCCGGTCTCCTCGTTCCAGGTGTCGAGCGCGTAGTTGAACCAGTTGAGTTGGACCTGGCCGATGAATGCGACCTCACCGGTGATCGGGCCCATGAACGCCACCGTGGCCTCGCAGGTGTCGACCGGCTGGGCACCGGTAGTGGTCGTGGCCATGTCTTCAGTGGTGTCGGTAGCGCCGTCGGTAGTCGTCACTCCAGCCGTCGTGGTGGTGGTGTCGTCCGCAGCGTCGTCGCCACAGGCGGCGATCACGAGGGAGAGTGCTAGCAGCATCGCCGCCAGCCTCCATACCCGTTGTTTTCTCATGTCGTTCCCTTTCATTGGTTGTTTGCTTCTTCTTCGTATGCCTCGGCGGCACTACCCGCAGGGTGGAACACGCCGAGGACTCTCAATGGCCTGTCGCCCGTGTTCTCGACACAGTGCTCGACAGGTGGTGGAAGATGGATGCAGGTGCCGGTGGAGATCGGGGTGTCGGGGTGGCCCTGGAGATGGAGAACACCATCTCCGTCGAGGATGTACATGACCTCGTCGTAGAGGTGATAGTGCGTCGGCGCGCGTCCGGGGGGAATCCAGCCGACGAACTGGGTGACCTCGAGACAGCCGGCGTCGGGGTTGATGACGAACTTGAACTCCCGGTCCTTGCCGGCGGGGATGACTTTCTGGTCGGCGGTGTCGACCGTCACCTTTCTGTATGCTGGTGGCTCTTCCTCGGGCGGCGGGGCCGTGACCGAGACCAGAGTCAGGGCGTCGGTGCCGTCGTTGACCACCTCATAGCGCTCGTTGGCCCGGATGTAGATCCCGAGATCGGGTCGCAAGTCGTAGGTCTCTCCTTCGAGGACCAGGGACCCGGTCCCGGAGACGACGTACGCGATCTCGTCCCTTTCTTGGTTATGGCGCTCCGTCGATGTGCCCGGCGAGAACGAGACGACCTTCTGGACGAGACGCTCGGCACCAACCGAACCGTCGATTGTCGTGCGGGTCGAGACGGTGTTCTCGGCCTCGCTAATAGCTTCTACCTCACTCACATGTGTGACGTAGCCCGCCATTCGTTCAGAACCTTCCTGCCCAGGTGTGCTGGGCGATTGTGGCATGTATCACGAGGCCGCGTTGCTTCATGCTCCGTCATTCGCCGAAATGATCGCCGCCAGCATGTCGGCGTTGATGTTTCCCCCGGAGACGATGCAGACCACTTTGCCGGTCCCGGCGCTGCCTTTTACAGCAGCGGCCACCGAGGCCGCTCCGGCCCCCTCGGCCACGACGTGGTTGCGCATGGCGAGAGCGCGGATGGCCGCTTCGACCTCTGAGAGTGACGAGACCAGCGATCCTTCGAGTAGCTCGCTGACCAGGGGCCACATCTCGTCCAGTACGCGTCCCGAGCCGATGCCGTCGACGAACGAAGGGACATACTCGATGTCGGTGGGTTCGCCAGCTTCGAACGCAGCGTAGAGAGCGGCGGACGTCTCCACTTCGGCGGCGTAGACACGAACCTCGGGCTTGAGATGACGCAGGGCCGAGGCTATCCCGGAGCTGAGGCCGCCGCCACCGTAGGGCACGACCACGGCGTCGAGATCGGGCAGGTCCTCGACCAGTTCGAGCCCGATGGTGCCGTTCCCCGCCATGACGGCCGGGTCGCTGACCGGATGGACGAACACACCGGTCTGTCCCTCGTGCTCATGGGTGACGATTACCTGCCACCACTCTTCGAAGGGAACTTTCACGATCGAGGCGCCCAACCGATCGAGAGCCTCCAGCTTGGCGTCCGGCGCATGGTCGGGGACCACCACCGAGCACGTCACGCCGAGCCGGGCCGCATTCCAGGCCACCCCCTGGGCCATGTTCCCTGCACTCGCCGTCCAGACACCCGATTGGAGCGCGTCCTCCCCGGCCATGGCCATGGCGTTGCCCGCGCCACGAATCTTGAACGCCCCGATCGGCTGGAGGTTCTCCAGCTTGAGCCAGATCTCAGCGGGCGAGGTGTCCATGTTGAGCCGGACAAGCGGGGTGCGCACGGCCAGACCGCGGAGACGCCGGGCGGCCGCTTCGATCTCAGCGAGTGGGATCGGCTCAGTCATGTCGGGCACCTCCGAACTCGATCTTCACGCCTCGATCGTTCTGCAACGCATTGCGGTAAACGAGGTCGGCCGCAGCGAGGTCCTCGACAGCGAGTCCCAACGAGACGAACACGGTGATCTCGGTCTCGGACTCCCTGCCCCGATGCGTGCCGGCGATGATCTCGCCGATCTCGGCAACGATGTCGCCCGCGTCGACCACGCCGTCGGCCTGCGCCATCAAGAAGTCACCCGATTCGTTGAGCGTCGACTCGCGGCGGTCGACGAAGATGCGGGCCCGACCCATGGCGTCGGAGTCGAGCTCGCGCGCGAAGGGTACGCTCGAGCCGACCGCGTTGACATGCATGCCGGGCTCGAGCAGGGAGCCGTAGAGGATCGGCTCCGCCGATGCGCTCGTCGTGCATACGATATCGGCGCCTGCGACGGTTTCGGCCGGGGTCTCCACTGCTCGTGCCCGCTCGGGGCCGGCTGTTTCGCAAAGACGTGCGGCGCTCTCCGAGCTCCGGCTCCACACCCTGATCTCGTCGATGTCCCTGACCAGCGGGATGGCCTCGACGTGACTGTGCCCTTGGACCCCGGCGCCGAGGACAGCGAGCACCGATGAGTCGGGCCTGGCCAGTGCGTCGGTGGCCACCGCCGACGCCGCCGCAGTGCGGATCGCGGTGATGTCGGTGGCGTCGATCACCGCCTTCAAGCGGCCGTTGGATGCGTCGAACAGCATCACCGTCCCCTGGTGGGAGTCGTATTCGGTCCCTGCGTTGCCGGGGAAGACCGTCACCGTCTTGATGCCTACGGTCTCGATCGAGGCGAGATAACCGGGCATCATCCCGAGGGCTCCGACCTTGTCGTGCAGCCACATCACCCGGCGTAGCGGCTGGATCCCCTCGCCTCGCCCCAGGTCGCCCAAGGCCTGGCGGACCGCATCGATGCAGTCGGACATCGGGAGAAGTCCGGCCACCTCGTCCTGGCTGATGAAGACCGTTTCCATCAGCGTCCGGGGGACTCGAAGATGTGGCCGACCTCTTCCCATTCCGCTTCGGCGAGGTTCAGACCCATCGCTTCCTCGACCGGGTCGAAATGAGAGAGACGACGCGGCCCCAGAATCGAGGACGTGACGTCAGGGTGGTGATAGAGCCAGCCCAGCGCCAGACCCGCAATGCTCACTCCGGCCCCCTCAGCGAGTCCTGCCAGCCGATCGAGTCTGGCGAAGGTCTCTTCGTTCCAGTGCTGGAGGTAGGGCTCGGGCCGCTTGGTCATCCGGGACCCTTCGGGATAATCGCGATCGAGGCGATACTTGCCCGTGAGGAGACCCCCGCAGAGCGGGCTGAAGTTGGTGAACCCGAGTCCCTGGTCGCGACACAGGTCGAGCATTTCGGCCTGGTCCCGTTGATCGATCAGGTTGAACGAGTTCTGCACCCACTCGAAGCGGTGTGAGCTGGTGACGTCGCTGATCCAAAGCGACTTGGTCATCAGCCAGGCCGGGAAGTTGGATGCCCCGATGTAGCGGACCTTCCCGGTATCCACCAGGGAGTCGAGGGCGTCGATGGTCTCTTCCAGCGGGGTGAAGGTGTCGGGCTCATGGACTATGTACATATCGAGATGGTCGACGCCGAGTCGGGTCAGGCTGACGTCGATCTGCTCCAGGATGTGTCTCCGGGAGAGCCCTCGCTGGTTGGGCCCCTCGCCCACGGGGTTGGCCACCTTCGAGCTGATCAACAGGTTGTCTCTAACGGTCCCGTCCTTGCCGGCCAGCCACTTGCCGATCGTTGCCTCGCTCCGGCCTCCGCCGTAGGCGTTAGCTGTATCCAGGTAGTTGATGCCCATGTCGATGGCGCGGTCGAGCAGCGTGAAGGCTTCCTCTTCGGACTCACCCTGTCCGAAGAAGGCTGGAGCGCTGCCGATGCCACCGAAGTTCCCGCAGCCCATACCGAAGGCGGAGATGCGAAGACCGGTTGTTCCTAGGTTGTGAAACTCCAAAGCTCAGCCTCCGGGGGAGGCAACCTTAGAAGAACGATCCGCCGCGCCCCCTGTCTGATATCTGTCTCACCGGCATAGGCGGGCGCCTACGGCCATCAGCAATTCCCAGAGACTTCTCAACAAGGCATGACCGTCACCGTGCAACAGTATTCCAGCGCGAATAGCCGAGAGTCATCATTGCTGTCGAGGGCTCGGGAGATGATCTCCAATCCTCGAGCACGGTGAGCCTGCAGCAGGCGCCCTGTGTCAGAGTGGGGGGCTCCCCGCTGTGCAA
>DASUUP010000234.1:0-2641 GCA_036373995.1 Acidimicrobiia bacterium | reverse complement strand
GGTCTTGTGCACGCTCAAACCCCGTAGCCGCACATAGAGATCATCCTCGACGATGTCGGATCGGCGATCGGCCTCGAAGTTGTGCTGACTCCACTGACGGGGCCCGAGCGGCTCACACTCGAGCCATATCTGGTATCGGTGATGACCCACCTCCCAGAATCCGCTCTCGAGGTCGAGCGTGAACTCGACCGCCCACGGCCCGACCTCGAAAGACTCCGGACGAGGCGCTTCCTCGAGACTCGCCAACTCCGAACCACAGGCCACCGAAACCAGTGCGAGGACGGCGGCCAGCAGGCGGAGCCTCATCAGATCCCTATGGCTCGTCCCAGCAAATCACGCTGATGTCTCGGGCTGCCCAGAAGCAACGACGAGGCCTTTGCCCGCTTCAGATACAGATGGGCATCGTGCTCCCACGTGAATCCAATGCCACCGTGGACTTGGATGTTCTCGCCGGCCACCCAGACGTAGGCCTCGGAGCACACCGAACCTGCCAGTGGTGCCGCCACCGCCAACTCCGCGTCGTCCTGGGTGACGCGGGCGGCGTGATAGGCGGTCGACTTGGCGTGCTCCACTTTCATGAGCATGTTGGCGCAGCGATGCTTGATCGCTTGATACGACCCGATGGGTCTGCCGAACTGATAACGGCTCTTGGCGTAGTCGACTGCCATCTCCATGCACCGCTGGGCACCTCCGACCTGCTCGGCGGCGAGGGCCGCCGTCGCCAGCGACATCGTTCGGCGAAGGGACTCGGTCATATCGCCGTCATCGAGTCGGGAGGCGCCATCCACCCCTTCCAGGGTCACCGTTGCCTGACGACGTGTGGGATCGAGCGTCGACTCCTGTGAGATCGTGAGCCCATTCGCATCGGAGTCGATGGCGAAGAGCCCCACGCCGTCCCCTGTGCTCGCGGTCACCAACAACAAGTCGGCGAGATGACCGTCGAGGACGGCTCGCTTCGCTCCAGTGACCGTCCAGGAGTCCCCCGAAGGCTGCGCCTTCGTGAGCGATGGCGCAAGGCCCCAACCCCGGGGCTCCTCGAACACCGCAAGTGTGGCGATCGTCTCACCCGAGGCGAGTGTGGGCAGGAGACGGTCCTGTTTTTCGGGGATGGCGGCTTGCTGGATGGCGATCGTGGCGACGACGGCGCTGGCGAAGAAAGGACCGGGTGTCACCAGCCGACCCATCTCCTCGAGCAGAACACTCATCTCGACCGGCCCGAGGCCGGCACCACCGTGTTCCTCCGAGATGGCGAGACCGGGCCACCCGAGGTCGGCCATCTCCTTCCAGAGGCCGCGGTCGAAACCGTCCTCGGACATCATCAATTCCCGGACTCGCTCGAGCCCGACGCGTTCTTCTATGAACTGCCGGGCCGTGGTTCGGATCAGCTCCTGGTCCTCGGTCGGTGCGTAGCTCACATTGGCGTCAACCACGGGGCACCTCCGCCCAAGGCAGGTCTTTGTCGACTCGAGGTTCGCCCGGCAAGCCCAATACCCGCTCTCCGAGGATGTTCAGCATGATCTCCGACGTGCCACCTTCGATGGAGTTGGCCCGGGTTCGCAGGAACGCCTTACCCGGTTCGTGCAGGCCTCCCCTCTGGGGACGGCTCAGCTCGTAGCCCTCCGGATAGAGAGTGCCATCGAGACCGAGGAGATCGACGGTGAACGAAGTTATCTCCTTGTTCAGGTTGGCCCAGACCAGCTTTCCGGTCGAGCCTTCTGGGCCGGGGATGCCTGCTGACGCCAACTGGTTCGCCCGTATGGATGTGAGCCGGGCGGCTTCGGCCTCCGACCACAGGTGGAGAAGCTCGTCACGAAGCACGGCATCGTCCTCACCGGTTTCCTCCCAAACCTCGACAGCCCTTCCGATGTACCCGCTTCCTCGGGGAACGCTCGCTCCACCGATGGCGACCCGTTCGTTCATGAGCGTCGTGACAGCGACACGCCATCCCGCTCCTACGGCGTCGATCCGGTGCTCATCGGGGATTCGGACGTCGTTGAAGAAGACCTCGTTGAACTCGGCCTCTCCGGTTATCTGATAGAGGGGTCGTACGTCGACACCCGGTGCCTCCATGTCCACGATGAAATAAGTCATGCCCTGGTGCTTGGGAGCGTTCGGATCGGTCCTGGTCACGATCATCCCCCATTTGGCGATGTGGGCGAGAGTCGTCCACACCTTCTGGCCATTGACCACCCACTCGTCCCCATCCTTCACGGCGCGTGTTGCCAGACCCGCCACATCGGAGCCGGCGCCGGGCTCGCTGAACAGCTGACACCAGATCTCCTCGGTGGTGAACATGGGTCGGAGCCACCGTCTCTTCTGCTCATCGGTGGCATGGGCGTCGAGGACACCGGCACCCATCGCTATGCCCAGCAGGTTGAGATAGCGATTCTCGGTAGACGCCCCGGCGGCTTCGAGGAGCTGGTCGATCCGAGTCTGGTGCTTTCGCGCCAACCCGAGACCGCCAAACCCTTCCGGATGCCAGGCCCAAGCCAGACCCTTGTCGTACTGGGCGCCCCAGAACTCGACGTCGGGTGTCGTCTCCGGTGGATGCTCGGTCAGCAACTCGTCGACGAGTCTCTCGACGCGACCCTCGTCGCCATCACTCATTATTGACCTTTCGCTCAAACTCTGATCACACGGT
>DASUUP010000233.1:0-2580 GCA_036373995.1 Acidimicrobiia bacterium | reverse complement strand
GGTGCCGCCCACCGCGGCGTGGACGACACCGAACAGCGCCCCCAGCCACCAGCCGCTCTGTCCCAGGTCCGCGAAGGCAGCCCCGTAGAAGAGGGCGAAGAACTGACCAAATCCGAGGTGGAGGAACAACCCGACGAACCGGGCCCGGTCCGGGTCTCCGATGAGGAGGGTCCCGAGCATCAGCGGGATGTCGAGACGGGTGAGTCCGGCGAGCTGGGCTCCCACCATGACGGCGGTGAGCAGCATCGTGGCCACTACCCCGTAGCTTGCCCAGCCGCTCCAATCCATGCTTACGGCTCCTCTCTCCTCAATCCTCTACCTGACCAAGGCGAAAGACTCTGCTCGGGTCGGATCCTGGTCGCGGAGGAGGCCGTGAAAGGCGGAGCTGACGGTGCGGGGAATCGGGGGGTTTGGACTCTGCTGAGAGTCATGCACAGATGTTGGTGCCGAGGACGACTCCGCCATCCTGGGGGTCGATCTGGTCGTCGAGCCAGTCGGCCACTTGCTTGGTGAGCCACTCTTGGACTTGCCGCCTTCGCGAGAAGGGCTCTAACACCCGAGGCAGTTTCGACAGTCCGAGAATGCGCCTGTCTGGCAGGTGGCCGACGTGCGCCACCCTTTTGAACAGCATCATGTTGAGTTTGCATGGAGAATGGAAGGGGATGTTACGAGCTAGCGCCAACCGGTCGAGTCGTCGTTGGGGGAAGGTGTCAGATTGAATTCGCGATGAGCATCTCGGTGAATTCCGCTTCGAGGAGTACATCGAGGATCTGTGCGTTCTCGGTCGTCGAGCGTCTCGAGTTCATCCGAGCCGGCCAGGCCGTGGGACTCACCCTGCGCCAGCTGAATCAGGTTCTTCAGATACGGGACCGCGGTGAGTCCCCTTGCCGACATGTCACCGAACTTCTCGATATGAGGATCTATGAAGTCGATGAGCGAATCCAGGATCTCGTTCGCCTCCGCCGTGACCTGATCGCCGTTCGGGCGCAAGCAGCCGACCTCGACCCCGCCGACTGCCCCCCCGAAAGCGTGTGCCGGATCATCAATACCGCCGACTGACAGATCTCATGTCTGGGAAGTAGGGAAAGGCTTCGAATCAAGCCCGGTCGTTAATAGGTGATAGCTGCCCGACCGCGTATCGTATCGTGCCCATGATTTCGTATATACCGCGAGCGCGGGGAGTTCCCGCCGAGATCACCGGCTACCTCGCCGTGGGATGAGATCGAGAGAAGTACCTCAGTCGGTTCGGCTGAGCTTCATCTCTTCGGTGACACGGGCCAGCTTCTCCGGGTTACGGACGGCGTAGATGCGGGTGATGTGCTCGTCCTCGATGGCCAGGCTGACCGCAGTGTCCAACGCGCCGGCCCGGTCGATCCGAACCGCCAGGGCTCCGTTGAGCCACATCGTGGCCGCCACGGCGTCGGGCGCGGCCCGTTTCAGGCCGGAGAGCAACGCTGCCACCTGCTCCATTCCTTCTATCGGGCGTCGGAAGGCGGGTGCCAGGCCGCCCCCGTCGGCGATCATGACCACGTCCGGTGCCAGCACGTCCATCAGGCCCTGCACGTCACCGGAATTGATCGCGGTGAGGAACTGGTTTACGACGTGTTGCTGTTCGGTGCGGTTGACCTCCATCCGGGGCCGTCGGGCGGCGACGTGGTTCCGCGCTCGACTGGCGATCTGCCTTACGGCCGCCGGCTTCTTGCCTACGGCTTCGGCGATCTCGTCGTAGGGCACCTCGAAGACTTCCCGCAGCACGAACACAGCCCGCTCGGTCGGGCCGAGCGTCTCCAGCACGGTGAGCATCGCCATCGAGACGCTTTCGGCGAGCTCGACGTCCTCTGCGATGTCGGGGTTGGTGGCCAGAGGCTCCGGAAGCCATTCGCCCACGTACTCTTCCCGCTGGCGGGAGAGTGTGCGGAGACGGTTTAGCGCCTGCCGGGTGACGATCCGAACCAGGTAAGCGCGGGGATCGTGCACCGCGGCGTGCTCGACGTCGGCCCACCGCAGCCACGCCTCCTGTACGACGTCTTCCGCATCGGCTGCCGAGCCCAGCATCTCGTAGGCGACCGTGAAGAGCAGGCTGCGGTGAGCGACAAACGGGTCGTCGGTCATACTGGCGACGCTACCCCCGGCCGGGCGGTCGGCTCTGCCAGAGGCTTCAGGTCACAAGCCTGCGCGAAGCCGTCCGACTCGATTCCGAACGCCACGTTGGACCGCGTATAGAAGTTGGCCAGCGCGATGAACGCGGTCAGCTCGACCATCGCCGCCGCCCCGAGTTGCTCCAGCAGCCGGGCGGACATCTCGTCGGTGACCGTCGGTGGTGTCAGGCTCATCGCCTCCGCGTACGCCATCACTTCCCGCTCCAGCGGAGTGAACACATCCGATTCGCGCCAACGAGGCACCTGGCGCGCCTTTTCCAAGTCGAGGTGCTCGTTGTGGGCCTGGAAATATCCGAAGTCGAGGCACCAGGTGCAGCCCACCAGGGAAGCCACCGCCATGTGGGCGAACGACTTCAGGTTGGGGTCGCACGCCTTCCACTTCTGAGACTTGCCACTGATCGCGAAATACCCTTTGAGCACC
>DASUUP010000232.1:0-2572 GCA_036373995.1 Acidimicrobiia bacterium | reverse complement strand
TGTGGATTTTCGACCGGGAGGCGGACCGCTTCGACCGATTCGGCTATATGACCTTCGAGACGAACGACGACGAGGAGGGTCTGATCCAGGGGATCGAGTACATCGATGAGCTTCCCGACTCCGAAGACGTGCTCGTGGAGGACCCGGAACGTTCCGAGCTTCCGGAGTGGGAGGATTGGTCTGAGCTCGACGAGGACTGAGTGCCACCCCGAGAGGAAGGCGCCCGCTCAACTGTCCGGGCTTTCTCCGGGAAAGCTCCCCGTCGACCTGTTGGCGGCACTGCTCGTCGACCTGCCCGATGCTCCACCTGAGCTGATCCTCGGTCCCGCCATCGGTGAGGATGCCTGTGTGATCGAAGTCCCAAAGGGTGTGCTCGTCGCAGCAGCCGACCCGATCACGCTCACCACCCATGACATCGGCAGGTTCGGGGTCATCATCAACGCCAACGACGTCGCAGTGATGGGTGTCAGGCCACGTTGGTTTCTAGCTGTGATCTTGCTGCCGTCAGGCACGGGCCGAGAAGACGTCCAAGACATCTTTACAACCATTGGAAAGGGGCTTGAGGACGTGGGGGCGGTCTTGGTTGGTGGTCACACCGAGATCACCGAGGCCGTCAGACAGCCGGTGCTGGTCGGCCAGATGATGGGGATCAGCGAGCGAGGCTATTTCGTGTCCACGGGAGGAGCAGGACCCGGTGATGCTCTGGTGCAGGTCGGTCTCGTGCCGGTGGAGGGAGCGGCCGTGCTGGCCGTCGAAGCGGAGGCGGATCTCGGCGACTTGCCCGCGGGACTACTGGAGGCTGCCGTGAACGCGGTGGACGATCCCGGGCTCAGCGTGGTCGAACCCGCTCTTCTTGCCGCCGAGCTGGGAGCGACAGCCATGCACGATCCGACCGAAGGCGGGATATCTGCCGGCCTCCACGAGATGAGCGTGGCCGCTGACGTCTCCTTGAGCGTCGACACAGGGTCGGTCCTTTGGTTCGAACCGGGGCTCGCCGTATGCGATGCGGTCGGGGCTGATCCTTGGGCAACGCTCGCTTCGGGCGCCTTGTTGGCCACCTTCCCGCCGGACCTGGTGGATCATGCCGTAGACGAGCTCGCCAAGAGGGGCCTCGAGGTGGCTGTCATTGGATCGGTCGGAGAGGGAGCCGGTGTGTATGACCAGGCAGGTGAGGCTATCCCCTGGCCGGAACGTGATGAGGCGGCTCGCACTCTCCAGAGCCAAGACACAACGGCGGCGTCATGACTCTCTGCCTGCTGTCCGGGTCGGCCAACCCGCAGCTGGGTGATGCCATCGCCAACATCCTGGGTGTCGAGCCCACCACCTGCGAACTCGAACGATTCCCCGATGGGGAGCTTCAGGTGAAAGTGGGGGCCCTGCATGACGGGGATGTGTACATTGTCCAGCCGACCGGGCCCCCGGTGAACGATCACCTGGTCGAGTTGTTGCTGCTGATCGATGCCTGTCGCCGCGAGGGTGCAGGGAGGATCACCGCGGTCATCCCGTATCTCGGATATGCCCGCCAGGATCGCAGAACTGAATCAGGACAGTCCGTCGCCGCCCAGGTCTCCGCCAGGACTATCACCAACAGTGGGGCGAATCGTGTCATAGTCGTCGACCCCCACACACCGGCCGTTGAAACCCTGTTCGAAGTGCCAGTCGAGGTGCTCACCGCGGTCCCGACTCTCGCCAGGGAGCTCGAGGAGCACATCAGCGAGGACACCGTGATCGTCGCTCCAGACCTTGGCGCGGTGAAGCTTGCCGAGCACTACGGATCCCTGCTCGCCAAGCCGGTGGTCATCGTGCGGAAGACACGCCACTCGGGCTCAGAGGTGAGCGTCGAAGAGGTCGTCGGCGATGTGGCGGGGAGGCCGGTGGTGATCGTCGACGACATGATCAGCACGGGAGCCACCATACGGGCCGCTGCCGGCGCCGTCTTGGAGAGAGGGGCACTTCCCGACCTGGTAGTGGCCGCCACCCATGGTTTGCTGGTTCGTGCGACCAGTGAGGATCCCGTTTTGCCGAAGTTCCAGCAGGTGCTGATCACCGACAGTCTGGCTGCGAAGTCCACACCCGATGTGCCGCTCGAAGTGGTGTCGATCGCTCCGCTCCTCGCCGATGGGATCGATCGACTGCAAAGCCGTCGGCCGCTGGATGATTTACTCATGCGACGCTGACCGCAGCGGACTCGACCGGTCTCTGAGGGCTCATGGGCTCGAGTCATTCAGACGTCGCCCGCCGAATATGTGTCAGCTTGGGCCGAAATGCCCTGCCCATCCTGGTTCTGTGAGTGATGATGAAGACAGAGACCACTGAGCGGAATATGCACGAACAGGAGCTGATGGCCGAGGCCCCAGAGACACTGCAGAGCCTGGCGGACGGAGAACGATCGGGGAAGTCGAGATGGAATTGGGGGCCAGGGGTGGACCAGGAAGATGCCGCCCTGGATTGGGAGACTCTCACCGAAGACACTCCGCTGGCCGATGCGCATGTGGTCTGGGAGCAGGCACTGGATCTTCTCCGGTGCGGGGCCTGCAGTCACGACTACACCGGGAACCGCCTGGAAGTCTGT
>DASUUP010000231.1:0-3253 GCA_036373995.1 Acidimicrobiia bacterium | reverse complement strand
GCAATGCGCCAGCTGTGGCCGGGTCGACGGGCTCCACCGGTTCTCGTTCTCCGGTGGAGGATCGATTTGTGATCGGTGCAGGGTGGACGGCGCAGTACGACTCCGCGATGGGATAACCGAGTATCTCGCGGCGTTGGCCGGGTCTGAGATGATGGCTCTTCCTCCGATGGACGCCGCCTTCTCCAGTGAGGCGATGGGAATCGCCCGCCGATTCGTCGAGTACCACCTCGACCGCAAGCTGGTTTCGCTGGCGGTCATGGAATGAGCCTCGATCTGAGCCGGCTCGATCCCGACCGAATACCGGCTCATGTCGGTCTCATCCTCGATGGCAACGGGCGATGGGCGAATCAGCGAGGACTACCCCGCACGGCAGGTCACCTGGCCGGAGAAGAGGCCCTATTTGACACCGTCGAGGGAGCCCTCGAGATCGGCATCGAATGGGTGACCGCCTTCACGTTCTCGACCGAGAACTGGGCCCGATCGGACGACGAGGTGGAGTTTCTCATGTGGTTCAACGAGGACCTGCTCACCAGGCGTCGCGACGACCTCCACTCTCAGGGAGTTCGCATGCGATTCGCCGGGGACATGGACGACCCCCGCATCCCCGACCGGAATCGCAAGCACATGGCCGATGCCGCCCAGCTCACCCAGGACAACGACCGTCTCCATCTGGTCTTCGCCTTCAACTACGGGTCGCGTCGCGAGATCGTCGAAGCCGCCCGCAAACTGGCCGGCACCGATCCCGAGGACATCGACGAGGAGACGTTCGCGGCCGCTCTGTACATCCCCGAAATGCCCGATGTCGACCTCGTCATACGCTCCTCGGGTGAACACCGGCTCTCCAACTTCCTGCTCTGGCAGTCGGCGTACGCCGAGTTCTACTTCCCGGGGATACTCTGGCCCGATTTCGATCGTCACGCCCTCGTCGACGCCATCCATGACTACCAGGGGCGGGACCGCCGATTCGGTGGGGCCGAGGACCAAACGTCAGATTGACTACAGCACCGAAGTAGGCCACCGTTCTCGACACACATGACCGAAGTCAGCCTCGACACCATCTCCAACCTCGCCAAGAAACGCGGGTTCGCTTTCCAGGCCTCCGAGATCTACGGCGGGCTCCGCTCCGCCTACGACTACGGCCCGTTGGGAGTGGAGCTCCTCCGCAACGTCAAGGAGGAGTGGTGGCGTTCGATGGTTCAGGAGCGGGCGGACATCGTGGGACTCGACTCGGCAGTGATCCAGGCTCGGCGGGTCTGGCAGGCTTCGGGACACGAAGAGGTCTTCCACGACCCGATGGTCGAGTGCCGCAACTGCAACTCGCGGCATCGTCTCGACAAGCTCGAAGACCCCGACAAGTGCCCCACTTGTGGGATGTCCGGGCAGTTCACAGATCCGATGAACTTCAACATGATGCTCCGCACCCACATCGGCCCGGTCGAGTCCGACGACAATCTGGTCTATCTGCGCCCGGAGACGGCTCAAGGGATCTTCGTCAACTACGAGAACGTCAGACGCACGAACCGGCTCAAGCTCCCCTTCGGCATCGCCCAAGTGGGCAAGGCATTTCGCAATGAGATCACTCCCGGCCAATTCGTGTTTCGGACCCGAGAGTTCGAACAGATGGAAATGGAGTTCTTCTGTCGTCCCGAGGAAGCCGAGGAGTGGTTCCAATACTGGCTCGATGAGCGTCTTCAGTGGTACGTGTCACTCGGGATGACTGAGTCGAACCTCCGTCTGCGATATCACGACGAGGAAGAGCTCAGCCACTACTCCTCCGCCACCGCCGACGTCGAGTTCATGTTCCCGTGGGGATGGGATGAGTTGGAGGGCATAGCCAACCGGGCCGACTTCGACCTGAGGCAACACACCGAGTTCTCCGGCGAGGACCTCCGCTATTTCGATCAGGACGCCGACGAGCGGTTCTTCCCCTATGTCATCGAACCTGCCGCCGGGGCGACTCGCACCACCTTTGCCTTTCTCATCGACGCCTACCACGAAGAGAAAGTCGAAGGAGAGACCAGGACGGTTCTACGACTCCATCACCGGCTCGCCCCGTACAAGGTGGCCGTCCTTCCTCTGTCCAAGAAGGACGAGCTGATCGAGCCGGCGGGGAGGCTCGCAGACCAATTGCGGAAGCATTGGATGGTCGAGCTGGACATCACCCAGTCGATCGGACGTCGCTACCGAAGACAGGATGAGATCGGCACCCCGTATTGCGTCACGGTGGACTTCGACTCGCTCGACGATCATGCCGTGACCGTCCGTGACCGGGACACGATGGACCAGGACAGGGTGTCTATGGACAAGGTGGTCTCTTACCTGCAGGAAAAGCTGGCCTAACCAGCTCCGAACAACCGTGAATCAGACTCCGGGGCATGAAGACGTCCTTATCGGCTGGAGTCTTGCGGCTGGTCACCATCGGCCTTGCGGGAGCGGGGTGAGCCCTTGGCTGCCGGTCGTCCTTATGATCGAGCGCTATGGCGGAAAGAGGAGACATCGACCGGGTCCGGGAAGCGACCGATCTGGTCGAGCTGGTCTCCGAAGTCACCCAGGTGAAGAAGTCGGGCCGCTCCTACATGGCGGTGTGCCCGTTCCATCAGGAGAAAACACCGTCGATGTCCGTCGATCGGGCGCGTGGGCTCTATCACTGCTTCGGATGCGGCAAGGGGGGCGATGTCTTCGATTTCGTCAGAGAGACGAGGGGAGTGGAGTTCGTCGAAGCCTTGGACATGCTCGCCACGAAAGCGGGAATCACCCTCGTTCGCGATCCCGCTGAGGCGAGGAAGAGAGGCCGGAGGGCGGCGGCGATCGACGCCTTGCGGCGAGCCGTCGACGTGTATCACCAGCGACTCAAGAAGGCGGCGGATGCCGGTCCGGCGCGCTCGTATCTACGCAGTCGTGGATACGGAGTCGACCTCATCGATGAGTGGAAGCTCGGGTTCGCCGGCACCGATTGGGACACGCTGACCAAGACCCTGCGCACCGGCGGCATCGACGAACGGGCAATGATCGACGCCGGCCTGGGGCGCCGCGGACGGCACGGGGTCTATGACTTCTTTCGCGGACGGCTGATGTTCCCGATCCACGACCTACGCGGTGACCCGATCGGGTTCGGGGGGCGCAAGATCGACGAGATCGACCGCAAGCAGACCAACAACCCCGACGCCAAGTATGTGAACTCGGCAGACTCGGCGGTCTATCAGAAGTCCAGGGTCCTCGTCGGTCTCGACCGGGCCCGGCAAGTGATGGACGA
>DASUUP010000230.1:0-8823 GCA_036373995.1 Acidimicrobiia bacterium | reverse complement strand
GGTCGACACTCTCAGGGTCAACACGGAGAAGCACGGGATCACTTTCTTCGGGCTGGACGACCCCCGACAGGGCATCGTCCACGTTGTCGGACCGGAGAACGGTTACACCCAGCCGGGCAAGGTGATCGTCTGCGGTGACAGCCACACGTCGACGCATGGTGCGTTTGGCGCGCTCGCCTTCGGGATCGGCACGTCGGAAGTCGAGCACGTGCTGGCCACACAGACGTTGTGGCAGAAGAAGCCGCAAAGCATGGCAGTCGAGTTCGATGGGCCACTCCCCGACGGAGTCACCGCCAAGGACATGATCCTCGGGATGATCTCCCAACTGGGCGTGCGGGGTGGCGTGGGGCACGTCATCGAGTACCGCGGCGAGGCGATACGCAACCTCTCCATGGAAGAGCGGATGACCATCTGCAACATGTCGATCGAAGGTGGGGCCAGGGCAGGCATGATCGCTCCGGACGAGACGACGTATGACTACATCGCAGGCCGCCCGGCCGCCCCTGAAGCCGAACAGTGGGAAGCGGCCCTCGAATACTGGTCAGGTCTGGTGACCGAGGAAGATGCCACCTTCGACGTCACCCGTCACATCGATGCCTCTGCGCTAGTACCTCACGTCAGCTGGGGCATCAACCCAGGGCAGACGGCACCGATCACGGCGTCGGTGCCTGATCCTGACGCTTTCACAGATCCGATCGAGAAGGACTCAGTGGTTCGGGCGCTTCAGTACATGGCGCTGAAACCGGGCACGCCCTTCACCGACATCGCCATCAAGCACGTGTTTCTCGGTTCGTGCACCAACGGCCGTATCGAGGACCTGCGGAATGCAGCGAAGATCGTCGACGGGAAGCGGGTCGCCGACGGTGTCACCGCGGTCGTCGTCCCCGGGTCGATGCAGGTCAAGGCGCAGGCGGAACGAGAAGGTCTCGCCGAGGTCTTCACATCGGCCGGGTTCTCCTGGCGGGAGGCGGGCTGTTCCAGCTGTCTGGCCATGAACGACGACGTCATACCCTCGGGAGAGCGTTGTGCCTCGACCTCCAATCGCAACTTCGAGGGCAGACAGGGCCGGGGGGCGCGAACGCATCTGTTGAGCCCGGCTATGGCCGCGGCCGCCGCCATAGCTGGGCATCTGGTGGACGTGAGGGATTGGTGATGAGACCGGTATCGGTCGTTGACGGGACGATGGTTCCGCTGCCCCAGGCCGATGTGGACACCGACCAGATCATCCCCAAGCAATTCCTGACCAGAACAGAGCGCACCGGCTACGGCAAGTATCTGTTCTTCGACTGGGCCACGACGGAAGAGGGAAAGCCCAGTTCCGACTTCTTCACCAATGACCCGGCGCGCAAGGGAGCGAGCGTCCTCGTCGCAGGGCGCAATTTCGGCTGTGGCTCGTCGCGGGAACACGCCGTTTGGGCGATCCAGGATTGGGGCTTCGACGCGGTCATCGCGCCCTCGTTCGGCGACATCTTCCGCAACAACTCGATCAACGTCGGCCTCCTCACCATCGAGCTTCCTGACGAGATCGTCTCCCAGCTCCTCGACCTGGCCCAAGACCCCAGCAATGAGATACACATCGATCTCGAGAACCAACTGGTCGAGGCTGGTGATTTCGCGGTGGAGTTCGAGTTCGACCCTGAGCCCAAGGAGAGGCTGCTGAAGGGTCTCGACCCAATCGGCATGACCCTTCAGGAGGACGCCGCGATCAGCGAATACGAGGCGAAGCGGCCGGTCTGGATGTAGACGCCGACCTCGAACCCAGGGTTGCCAGCGTCGCTCAGCGACGCCCAGCGCCCTGAGTTCGTTCAGATGACGCTCAGTAGGCGTGGGGGTCGTCGAAGGGCTCCTCGGTCACCACGAGTCGGTCGGTGATCCAGTCGTCGATCTCTGACCAGACGTCGAACAGCCAGGCTTCCTGAGCATCCGGTGGCGGAATGCCCTCGGCGGGCACACGCCAGACCCTGGCTGCCACGTTGGTGTCAACAGGTATCCCCCGCCATATGTCACCAGGAGTTACGAAGGTCTCCAGACCCGCATGCCCGACGAAGAAGACATCGGTGTTCTCTGGGGCCACGGCAAGGGCCGTCTTGACGCCGGTCGACCGGGGCGGCAGCGTGTTCTTGAGCTCCCCGGCCCGCTCGGCGAGGTCGGGCCTGCCCATCTCTCTCAGCTTCTCGATGGAGCGCTTGGCTCTCTTCTCCGTGTAGTTGGCGCCTTCCGGGAAGATGACGAAGGCGTCGTCGTGGTCCATCGTCGACGCCATCTCCTCGATCTTCTCGAGCAACTGGTCTTTCCCCTCCTTGCCCCCCGACACGAACGCCGACGGTATTCGGTTCAGCATGACGTCGATCATCGGGTCCCACTGCAGGAACTCCTTCAGGACGATCCTCGGATGCCGCTTGAACGAGTTCGCAAGCGCATCCATGAGAAGAATCGAGTCGCCGGGGCCGGCGTGCCTGCTCAACACCATGATGGGGCGACGCCCCGGTCTGGATCCGAGCGATGTTCGCTCCGAGCCCTCCCTCAGGATGTTGAGCTTGAACGTGAACTTGGCCGAGGCCACGATGCGACGGAGCATCCACCCCATCAGCCCGTAGTGGGCATCGACGAACGAGGGAGTGCGGAGCTTCAGACCGAAGCCGGAGATGATCCACAGCGAGAGCATCATCGTGAGGGCTGCGGCCTCGACGAGCAGGTAGAGGAATAGGAACCAGACGATCCTCAACACACGCCACTTACCCGGGACGTAACGGGAGATGAAGGCAGCCCCAACGACGATGACCGGCAGGGTCAAGGAGGCGGCGACGACGCCCAGGACGATGCCGGGAGCCATGATGAGACGTCGGATTGGTCGAGGGGGAGGTCTCAACCGACGCCCTGTTCACTCAGGTAGGCAGAGGTCGACTCGTACGCAAGCTTCATCCGCTCCTCGATCCCGCCGGTGTCCTTCCACTTGAGCTGGCGTCGGTCGTCCCATGCCACCGGGCTACCAGTGGGCAGAAGATGCACGCCGATACCGTCCGGCAGCCTCTCCATGGTCGTCGAGAAACGGTGGCGTCTGGCGATCTCGAACGAGATGAGCGCAGCCTCGTAGAGGCGCTCCGGTGGCCGCAGGGGTGACTCGATTCGTCCCACCTGGAGCACATAGATCACATCCGCTCCCAGATCGACTGCTCGCCCGAGGGGGACGGAGTCGACAAGGCCGCCGTCATAGAAATGCTCGCCGTCGATCTCGACTGGCGGAAACAGCGCGGGCACGGCAGAGGAGGCCAGGACCGCGTCGACGAGCAGCCCCGAGTCGAACCAATGCTCCCTCGACTTCTCGATGGAGGCGGCGACGCATTGGAACTCGATGTGGAGGTCCTCGATCCGGGTGTCGGGATGGATCGCGTGCTCGATGAGGCGGCGCAGCTCATCGGACTCGTGGAGCGATGGCTTCAGAGTGGCGACCCGTTTCGCCCGATCCATGAAGCTGGTCTGGAAGAGGTCGACACCGGTGACCTCCTCCCAGAACCCGGTGAGACGATCAACGCCCTCCTGTCCCGGATAGTCGGCGATGACCGCACCATTGAACGCACCGATAGAGGTCCCGAGGATCAGATCTGGCGTGACCTTCGCTTCATGGAGTGCCTGGATCATCCCTACTTCGACCGCACCCCATCGACCTCCACCGCCGAGAACGAAGGCAGTGGTCATTCAGGGCCCAACTCTTCCTCGATGTACCACTCGGTGAAGTCGTAGCACCGGCCCTCGTCGTCGAATCGGATGATGAAGAGGTTCCGGTAGATCGCCTCGGGCTCGAAGTAGTGCGTTCGCCCCTTGATCACGGCGATGTCATCGGTCTCCACGACGGGCCGCCACTCGAAGTCCCAGTTGTCCTCTGAGTCATCGATCTCCTGCCAACGAGCAACGATCTCGTCGATCCCGTCCCACTCGCCGCCCTCGGTCTGCGGGTCGTAGACGGCATCGTTGGTGAACAGGGCCCGGATATGCTCACTCTCGTTACTGCTCCAGGCCAGGACGTACTGGTCCATCCAGTTGTCGAGTCTCTCGGTCATCGCCAATCGAAGTTAGTGGTGCGCTACGCGAAGACAGCGGCCAACATTGGGGATATGACCGGACGCCGGACGAACCTCGCTCTCTTCTGGTGCACACTCCTCGCCGCCATCACCGGTGTCGGTGCTTTCATCGCCGGCACTCAGGCGGGGGCGTGGGTCGTGGTCGGTCACGGGATCGTTGCCCTGGCCATCGTCGTCCTCATACCGTGGAAGACATCCATCGTCTCCCGCGGCATCGTTCGGAAACGGCCCGGCAGAGTCTTCTCGGTGCTGCTGACATTCCTCGTCATCGGCGCCTTGGTCACCGGGCTTCTCTTGGTGACCGGTGAGGTTGACGGCATGGGGCCGTTCACCATGATGCAGGTCCACGTCGGACTCGGAGTTGTCGCAGTGGCGGTTACGTTCGTGCATCTGTGGCAACGACCGGTGTCGACGAGGTCAACCGACGTCGGTCGAAGGAACCTGCTTCGTTCCGGGGGTCTCCTGGCCGCGGCCGGTGCTGTGTGGCTGCTGGTCGAATCGGCCCTCGACGTAACCGAAATGAGGGGCGGCGACCGCCGGTTCACCGGCTCTCATGAGATCATCGACCCGGCTGCGATTCCCGCTACCCAATGGATCAACGACCGGGTGCAGCACATCGACCCCGATGGTCATCGCGTCATGATCGGAGACACGTCCTGGTCGGTCCCAGACCTGGCTGGTTCTGACGAGGTGAGGGCGACCCTCGACTGTACGGGCGGGTGGTACACGACACAGTCGTGGTCGGGCACCCGGCTCGATCGAGTGGTGGACGGGACCTCGGGCCAGAGTCTCGTCGTGAGGTCGACGACGGGCTACTGGCGGAGATTCCCGATTGAACAGGCCTCGTCACTGCTGCTGGCAACACACCTCGCCGGTGAGCCACTTCCCGATGGCAACGGGGGCCCGGTGCGTCTGGTCGCTCCCGGACGACGCGGCTACTGGTGGGTCAAGTGGGTCGAGACGATCACCGTCGACGACCGACCCCCCTGGTGGCAGCCACCGCTCCCCCTGGCGTGATCGGGCCATCTAGTTGGCGCGTAAGGTTGCACGCATGAGTGACGACAAGCCCATCGCCGCCACCTCGTTCTGCGTCGTCGAAGGCTGTACCGACCCGGCTACGCGTGCCCGCTGGATCGTGACGGGCCCGCAGACACAGCGAAAGGTCGAAGTCTGCTGGAAGCACGACGAGGGCGAACTCGACATCGACAGTCTCCAACTCGGCGACTGGGGCGAATAGAGACGGTTTCACCTCACTCATCCGTGGGTACCCATCGCTGCCAATCGAACGAGGAGGCAGCATGAGTGAAGTCGTAGGGCTCTTTCCGAGCCGCGTCGAGGCGGAACGGGCTATCGGCGAGTTGAGTGCGAGGGGTTACGAGGCGTCCAATCTCGGTTACGTCGAACGCCATCGGGATGAGAGTGGTGAGATCGTCACCGATGCGGACTATTTCGGTGAGGACGACTACATCGATGGGGACCACGAAGTTGCCGATGAGGCAGGCAAGGGTGCCGCTGGTGGTGCCATTGGTGGCGCAGCAGTTGGCGCAGGTGCGGCCCTCCTGGCATCCGCGGGGCTGGTCCTCGTGCCGGGGGTGGGTCCGTTTCTCGCCGCCGGCACGCTGGCGGGCGTTCTCGGAAGCACGGCCGTCGGGGCGGCGGGAGGCGCAGTTCTCGGAGGGGCCGCCGGGGCCATCTTCGGTGCTGTCGACGACCACGAGCATGCCGACCATGAGACGTCACGACACTATCGAGAGCGTGTGTCGGAGGGGGAGACACTCGTATCGGCACACGTGGAGGACGCAGACGACGGAGACGTGGCCGATGTCATGCGACGCTTGGGTGCCAGTCGGGTCGATATCTACGGTGGCGAAGGCTGGGTAGCGGTCTGATCCGCCAAGAGCGTTTCCAAGTGCCGGAGGGCGCCAATACGCCAATATGGAGCCTTGGCTCCTCCTGAACTCTGGCCGTGTTCTAGGCGCGATGAGCGAGGCCCGGGCGCCGGTCACGCCCCCGCTCTCGAATAGCTCCTGTGCGACCCGAGGAGGCCAATATGGGTGAGACCAAGACTCCTTCCGATGAGATCGACGCGATAATCGAGGACCTGGGTGACTGGAAGGGCGAGATACTGTCCCGCCTTCGCGGTCTGATCAGGGAAGCGGATCCTGATGTGGTCGAGGAAGTGAAGTGGCGAAAGCCTTCCAACTCGATGCTGGGAGTCCCGGTGTGGTCCCACGACGGGACCATCTGTACCGGAGAGACGTACAAGACCACAGTGAAGTTGACCTTCGCCAAGGGAGCATCACTGGAAGACCCATCACGGCTCTTCAACTCCAGCCTCGAAGGCAGCACCAGACGCGCCATCGACTATGAGGGCGATGAGGTCGACGAAGAGGCCTTGAAGGCTCTGATCCGGGAGGCTGTGGCTTGGAACGAGCCATCAACGGGCAGCTGACTCATAACGGGCGTGGTGTCGCTCCGCGGGTAGGACTCGAACCTACAACCAATGGATTAACAGTCCACTGCTCTGCCAATTGAGCTACCGCGGAAGGTACGCCGGATGGCGAAAACACAGGTTACCAATGGGACCTTGGTACTCCCATTCATGGCTCCGAGTGCACGACGTTGCGGCAGACGCAACGATGTGCCCGCGGGCACAGCGGGGAGGAGGGACTCAGACGTCTTCGAGGAAGCCCTGGAGACGCCCTGACTTGTCGGGATGGCGGAGCTTGGCGAGAGCTTTGGTCTCCAACTGGCGGATGCGCTCCCGGGTCACGTTGAAGTGGACCCCCACCTCTTCCAGGGTCCTCGGCTTGCCGTCGGCCAGACCGAATCTCATCACCAGGACCTGTCGCTCGCGTTCGCTGAGGCCCTCGAGGGCCTGGGCGAGCTGGGCCTGCAATGCTCCGAATGCGGCGACGTCGGCGGGCATCTCCGAGTCGAGATCTTCCACGAGGTCACCCAGGGTTCCGTCGTCGTCCTCACCGACCGGTGTTTCAAGGGACACCGTGTCCTGAGCGATACGACGCAGTTCGGCGACCCGCTCCACCGGCAGGTCGAGCTCGTCGGCGAGCTCCTCGACCGTTGGCGGCTGTCCGCGCAGTTGGGTCATCTCCCGCTGCAGCCGCGTGAGCTTGTTCACGGAGTCGAGGACGTGGATCGGCATGCGTATGGTGCGACCCTGATCGGCAATGGCTCGCGAAATCGACTGCCGGATCCACCAGGTGGCGTAGGTGGAGAACTTGAAGCCTCTGCGATAGTCGAAACGCTCGACGGCCCGCATCAACCCGACATTCCCCTCCTGAATGAGATCGAGCAACGCCATGCCCCGACCGACATAACGCCGCGCCAATGAGACGACCAACCGGAGATTGGAGTTGACCAACTGGTCGTATGCCGACTTACCCACCTGAATCTGATGGTTGAGCATCGCCCGGTCCTCCGGATTGAGGGGCTCGTCGTCGTGGAGTCGCTCCTCGGCCCGGTGGCCCGCCTCGATCTGCATGGCCAGCTCGACCTCCTGTTGGGAGGTCAGCAATGGGTAGCGGCCCAGGTCGTTGAGATATAGCCGCACCGGGTCGGAGACCGAGATCTGGGACACCTCGATCGCCTCCTCGACCACCCCAGGCCCCTCCTCCATGAGCTTGATGCCCTTGATCCGAAGCTCGTCGGCGACCTTCTCGAACGCCTCACCGGGCGCCTCGATCTCCTCGAGCTCCTGCTGCACCTCGGCCATGGTGAGAAAGCCCCGGTGATTGCCGCGTTTGACCAGGGCGGCAGTCACGGTCGTAAGCGATTGATCTGTCATTGGCCCAGAGAGCGTCTCTCCTGCTGTAAAGCTATCAAGTACCGGAGGCTTTCGGAATAGCTTTCCGCCTCCTCGTCCATCCCGGCCAGCTTTTCTTCGAGACCGTCGATCTCGGTGTTGATGCGACGCAGTCTCGCCCGGGTCTTCATCTCGGCCCATTCCGGCAGCGGACGGCCGTCCATCACCAGGCCCCGGATCAGGGTCTGCAACGTTGGATCCTCGACCAACGAAGGCTCGACAGGTGCTCCCGGCGCCAATGAGGCCAACTGTCCGGAAATGGCGTCGAAGGCCCGTCGCAGACGTGCGTCGTGGAAGTCGTCCGCGGTCACATCCATGTCCGGTGGGTTGCTCAGGACAACCCGAAAGAGCTCCGCCTCGGCCCGATCCAGGGGTGCTTCGGCCCCTGGCTCTGTCTCGGGTTGGCTCCGCCTCCATCCCCCAACCGCACTCTCCACAGTGGAGAGTTCGACACCGATCAGCCGCGCCACGTAGCGGTTGTACTCGCGTCGGGCGATCGTGTCGTTCACCCGTCGCACTTGCTGCGCAGCACCGTGAAGAGCACGGGCCCGGCCTTCGGGACCGGTCAAGTCGTGCTTCGCCACTTCGGTTTCGATGCGATGCTCGAGCAGCGGCCGGGCGGTTCGCACGGCCTTGGCCAGCTCCTCACCGCGGCCCTCCTGGTAGAGGTCTGCAGGGTCGAGGCCGTCCGGCATCACGGCAACACGTAGATCGAGATCGAGGCGAAACGGTGACTCCAGATCGTCACTGCGAAGCGCGGCTTTCGACCCGGCCTCGTCGGAATCGAAGGCGAGCACGACTTTCTCCGTGAAGCGCCTAAGCAAGTCGAAGTGGCCATCTCCGAGCGCGGTACCACAAGTGGCCACCGCCGTCTTCACACCGGCCTGGTGCATGGCGATCACGTCGGTGTAGCCCTCGACG
>DASUUP010000229.1:0-10357 GCA_036373995.1 Acidimicrobiia bacterium | reverse complement strand
GTCGGCCGTTCCCCGTGCGATGGCCCGACCGTGGTCGATGACGACGATCTCGTCGGCGAGGCGGTCTGCCTCTTCCAGATACTGCGTCGTCAACAGCAGAGTCGTCCCGGCGCTGACCATCTCCCTGATGACGTCCCACATGTCCGCCCGACCCCGCGGGTCGAGACCGGTGGTGGGCTCGTCGAGAAAGAGCACCGTCGGGTTGGCTACCAGAGCGCCTGCCAGGTCGAGACGTCGTCGCATCCCGCCCGAGTAGGTCTTCACGGGACGGTCTCCCGCTTCGATGAGGTCGAAACGCTCGAGCAATTCCCGAGCCCTCACACGGGCCTTCGCCCGCCCCAGGCGGTAGAGCTTGCCGAACAGGTAGAGATTCTCGAAGCCGGTGAGGTACTCGTCGACCGCTGCGTACTGCCCGGAGAGGCCGATCGTCGAACGCACCGCATTTGGATCTTCGACCACGTCGATCCCGGCTACGGTCGCCTTACCGGCATCGGGTTGCAGCAGCGTCGTGAGGATGCGTACCGCGGTGGTCTTGCCCGCCCCATTGGGTCCAAGCAGACCGAGGACGCTGCCCTGCGGCACGCTGAGATCCAGCCCGTCGAGGGCCCTGACCTCCCCGTAGTTCTTGACGAGCCCCTCGGCCCGTATCACTTCATTCATCGTTCTCCTTTCATCTCGAGCAAGCAAAGCTAAGTGGTATTCATGACAGAAAATGACCTGAATCGATACGATTTTGGGAAGGTGTCCGGAACGACGTCACGCACCCTCCGTTTGCTCTCTCTTCTCCAATCACGACGGGTCTGGCCGGGAGGCGAGCTGATGCGACGCCTCGACGTCAGCGAGCGAACCCTGCGACGCGACATCGACCGACTGCGCGACCTCGGCTACGAGGTCAGCTCGGTGTCCGGGCCCGCCGGGGGATATCAACTCCGGGCCGGCGCGGATATTCCCCCACTTCTCCTCGACGACGAAGAGGCGACCGCCATCGCAGTCGGTCTGATGACGGCCGCCGGGGGCAGCATCGAAGGCCTCGAGGAGACATCGCTGCGCGCTCTCACCAAGCTGGAACAGGTACTGCCTCCTCGGATCCGCAAGCGGGTGTCGACGCTTCAGGCTGCCGTGGTGCCCCGAGTGCGAGCGTGGGTGACAGTTGACGCCGACGTCCTGACCGCGGTGGCCCAGGCATGTCGGGATCACGAGCGAATCCGCTTCGAGTACCAGCGCCGCGACGGCGATCGGGCTGAGCGGAATGTCGAACCGCACCAGCTCGTCTCGATCCACCAGCGGTGGTATCTGCTCGCGTTCGATCGTGATCGCAACGACTGGCGCACCTTTCGGCTCGATCGGATGAGCTCGCCTTGGGGAACCCGGATCACTTTCGACCCGAGGCCGATCCCGACCGGCAGCTCCGCCGACTATGTGGAGCAGTCGTTGCGTTCCCTCCCGATGCGATACCACGCTGTCGCGGTGGTGCATGCCCCGGCGGCCGGCGTCGCCGAGCGTCTCCGTCACAGTGACGCCGACGTCGAGTCTCTCGACGACACGCGGTGCCGTGTGCTGATCCGCGGTGACTCACTGGAGTGGCTGGCCTTCACCCTCATTTGGCAGGGATTCGAGTTCGAGGTCCAAGAGCCTCCCGAGTTGACCCAGTTCATAGCCGCCCTGTCGAGCCGGTTGGCGCGAGCGGTCGGCACTGATTGACGGTCGGCGCCGGTGGGTAGTTTGCTTGGATGGAGCTGACGAGCCCGCAGAAGGAATTCATCGAGTCCAACCCGGCAGCCGCCATGATCACGGTGGGTGATGACGGATACGCCAAGGCGGTGAGGGTGGGCGTGGCAATGATCGATGGCAAAGTCTGGAGCAGTGGCACGGCCGATCGTGTTCGCACCGAGCGGTTGCGAGACGATCCTCATTGCACTTTGTTCGTCTTCGGGCAGGGATACGAGGCGCTGACATTGGAGACGAAGGTCTCAATCATCGAGGGAAGTGATGCGGTCGGTGAGTCGGTGCGTCTGTTTCGCACGATGCAGGGTCGTCCCGAAGGTCCGCTGATGTGGTACGGCCAGGAGCTCGACGAGGAGAGCTTCCGGCGTGCCATGGTCGATCAGAGGCGGTTGATCTACGTCTTCGACGTGGTCAACGCATACGGGGTGGAGTGAGGGGCCGGGGAACCCCCCACTCCAGATCTGTCAGTCAGATACCGTCACACCAGGTGGCGGCCACCACACCGAAACCGGGAGCGACCACCGAGACACCTCCGGTCTGGAACAGCTCAGGGTTGGTGCGGTGGAGCGACAGGACGGTCTGGAAGTCGAGCGTGCCCACTCCCACCACCTCGATCCCACCGCGTGCCACCGCGGCGAGCAGCCCCAGATCCTGGAGCGTCCCGATGCCCGCCTGTTGGCATTCGATTCCGGCCGGTTTGCCTCGCTCGCCCACGCCTGCGGGTGGACCTGCCGCAAACGCCGGCAGCGCGACCGCCAGAACCATGGCCACTGATGTGACCAGAATCGTCAATCGTCTCTTCATGACCCCTTCTCCTTTCACAGTCTGGGTCCTGTGAGTGGTTCGGAGCCGCTCCCGGGTCAGGATGAGTCTTGGCGCGGCTTTTTGATGTTTGTCTCCAGCCAATCGACACACATATCGGCCACGGCGCGTGTGCGAAGGCTGGCGACGGCGTCGAAACCGTGTTGGGCACCCGGCACCTCGAAGTGATCCGCGTCGACCCCACGGCTACGAAGGGCCGCGACGAAGTGCTCCGACTCGGCCGGCAGCACGATGGAGTCGAGCTCGCCGTGGATGACGAAGAAGGGGGGAGCGCCAGGGTGAACCTGATCGATCGGCGACCCCAGCGCATAGAGGGCGGGGTCGTCGTCCGCGGCGGTCTTCATCACCGCCTGTGCGACGAAAGGCCAGTCGTAGCGGGTCGGATTCCGCACCAGGAGGTCGTATATCCCATAGAAAGGGAGACAGGCCACGACTGACGTGTCGGCGTCCTCGAAGCTCGGCTGCAGTGCGGTGTCGCCAGATGTCAGAGCTGCGAGGGAAGCCAGATGAGCCCCTGAGGAACCACCGGCTATCGCGATATGGTTGGGATCCACACCGAGCTCAGATCCCCCGTCACGTGCCCAGGCAATGGCACGCTTCACACCGATGAGGTGGTCGGGAAAGGTTGCAGCAGGAGACAGTGGGTACCTGATGTCGAGCACGACCCAGCCTCGGGCAGCCAGGCGGTGAAACATCGCGCGGGCCTGACGCCCGGGCCGTCCCCGCATCCACGATCCCGGATGCACATAGACGAGCGTCGGAGCCTCACGCAACGAGGGGCGTGCGTAGACGTCGAGGGTGAACGAGTCCCAGTAGGGGATCTCTTCGCGGTGCTCCACTCCCTCCGGCAAAGGCTCCCAGACTCGGTACAGGCTGAGGAGGGGAGGGGCATAGCCCGTCTCCCGCGCCCCTCTTATCGTCCTGGCCATCAGCCAGATCAGCCCGAGCTCGGAAAGGACGAACAGCCAGAACCCGATCCGGCCAATGGTCAGCTCTGTCCCCCCTGCGGCGATGAACCCGAGGGCCACCAGGATTCTCAACACGAAGTAGAGAGGAGCCAGCTCCGAGATCAGCATGCCGGGCAGCCAGAGGGGAGGAAGGGCTTTCCCGGGGGGAACCGGTCTCCGCAGGGCGTTGATCGTCCAGATGCAGGCGACCGCGAACCAGGTGAAGAAGAAAGCTGAGATCAAGCAGTCACCGCGAGAAGGTCCATCCGCAGGAGCATCGGCTTCGAACTTAGTGTGACTGGAGCTCGATGCTCTCCAATCCCATCACCCGAAGATTCGTCACCATTCCCGCCGTGGTCGCGCTCCTCATCGTGGTCACGGCTCTGTCGCCCGTTCTCGCGGTGCTCGGTGGAGTTGTCGACATGACGCGACTCGCTGTCGGCGTTCGGTCTTGGGTCACCCTGCGAGTGCTGGCATTCCTCTGGATCTATCTGCTCGGGGAGGTCTGGGCTGTCGTCGCTCTCTTCGTCACCGCCCCCTGGCCGAAACGGAAGAAGATCGACGTCACGTTCCGGCTGCAGGAGCGCTGGGCGAGCTGGAACCTTCGAGCCCTCGTGACCCTGTTCTCGCTGGAGATCGTCGTTGAAGGAAGAGACACCCTGTCCCCGGGCCCGGTCGTCGTAGTGTCCCGTCATGCCTCGATCGTGGACACGTTGCTCCCGGCGACGATCATCACGAGGCAGACCGGCCTGAAGTTGCGGTACGTCCTGAAGAGAGAGCTCCTCGTCGATCCGGCTCTCGATCTAGCGGGTAACCGCCTGCCCAACGTCTTCATCGACAGGGCGACCGGTGACGCGTCGGAGCGGGCGGCGATCCGGAGTCTCGCCGGGGATCTCGGCCCGGAGGACGGAATCCTCATCTACCCGGAAGGGACCAGGTTCTCCGAGTCGAAGCTCCGGCGGCTGCAGGCGCGTTCCACAAACGATGCCGAAGGCGTGGTGTCGGGGCTGCGACGCGTCCTGCCCCCACGACCCGGGGGGACTCTGGCCATCCTGGAGGCCACCGACGCCGACGTGGTGGTGTTGGCCCACCATGGTCTCGAGGGGTTGGCGACGGTGCGGGAGATCTGGGCAGGAGGTCTGGTCGGCTCACGGATCTCGGTTCGTCTGTGGCGCATCCCACGAGAGGAGATCCCGGCGAGCCGCTCCGGTCGTGTCGCCTGGCTCCATCGCCTCTGGGGCGAGATCGACGACTGGGTCGTGTCGGTGGGATCGACATGACTTGGATGGTGTGGAGATCTCGACGGTCGTCTGCAGAAACGGGCAGGCGGCTTCGTATGGGGACGGGCAACACGGTGAGGCGGTCCCGGGAGCTCTCGACCCCGGTGGGGCGTGCCGAGCCGACAAAAGGGCCTCTCGAGCCGGCTTCACACGACGTCACCTCGGGGCGAGGCCACTCGGAGCTGCTCGTCGATCATTCCGTGGGCCGAGGGCGCGCCATACGGGCCTACGAGTCTGCGCCTGGCTCCCGGTAGAGGGCGGCGCCGTAGTGGGCGCCGGCCCCGAAGGCGGCGAAGCACACCACCGTGCCGGGCCCAACCCGACCCGCGCCGCGTAGCTCGTGATAGAGGATGGGCAGCGTGGCTGCCGTCGTGTTCCCGTAGGCACCGATGTTGGAGGGAACCTTTTCCGGTTCCAACCCGAACTGCTTGCGAACACCTTCGAGGATGCGGTCGTTGGCCTGGTGTGCGACGACGATGTCGATGTCGTCCAACGAGAGCCCCGTCTTGTCGAGGACTGCCCGAGCGGCCTGAGGCATCAGCCGCACCGCGTTCCGAAACAACCCGCCACCGTCCATCCGAGGCAGGTGCCTGTCCTCATCGAGGTCCGCGGATGAGACGTACGGTCTCGATCTGAACCCCACCCCCGGCACCCAGATCAGCTCGAATGACTCCCCGTCGGTGTGCAGTGACGTGCCCAGGATCCCTTCGTCGGCGCTGGAGCCCCGGCTCACGATCATTGCGCCGGCACCATCGCCGAAGAGCACGCTCCAGGCTCGATAGGTCGTGTTTCGCTCGAAATCCTCTTCGGAAACGGTGTCCGATCCACCGAGGACCGCACGCCACGAGTCCTCGCTCCAGGGCAGGAAACCGGCATGAACCTCGGCGCCGACTACGGCCACCGTGTCGGCCCGCCCACTGCCGATCAGGGCGTCGGCGAGGTCGAGCCCGTACAAGAATCCGCTGCATTGCTGACGGATGTCGTAGGCAGCGACATTGCCGAGACCAGCCCCCGCCTGGACCAGGCCGGCGATGCCCGGAGCGAGATAGTCGGGGGTCATCGTGGCGGTCACGATCGCATCGACCTCGTCAGGTCGTATTCGGGCGTTTGCGATGGCTTTCGTGACGGCCCCGATGGCAAGGTCGGAGGCCCCGACACCCGGATCGACGAAGCGTCGCTCTTTGACGCCAGTCCTCGCGGTGATCCAGTCGTCGGTCGTGTCCATGATCCTGGCCAGGTCGTGGTTGGTGACGACGTTGTCCGGCACGGAGATGCCGGTGCCGAGGATGACCGAGCCCATCAGCTTCCCGAACTGGGCAGGTCCGTGACGTCAGACCCGGTCAACTCGACCAGTACATCCCACATCGCGGTCCGAGCTTCGGGCGATTCACGGGTTCGGTCGATGAAGTGCTTCTCCACGCGAGTTCGGTCGAACCACAGCTCGCCGGACATCGATTCCGGCTCGTCTGATGCGGCGAGCCAGATCATCGTGTCCGCACCTTGCTCGGGCGTGCGCAGGAAGGGCCTCATGACGGCGTTGAACGTCGGCAGCGATCGCTCCACACCCGACGTCCTCGCCCAACCGGGGTGCATGGCGTGGACGGTAACCCCGGTTCCTTCCAGACGCCGGGCCCACATCTCCGTAAGAATCACCTGACCCCGCTTGGCGTGCGCGTAGGCGACTGCGCCTTTGTATTCCCTCTTCTCGAACTGCATGTCGTCGGGGCGGATTCGCTCGGAGTACATCCCGCCGGACGTGACGTTGACGATCCGGGCAGGTGCCGATTCGATCAGACGCGGGATCAGCAGGTTCGTCAGGAGGAAATGACCCGCCAGATCGGTGGCCAACGTCTTCTCGACACCTTCCGATGTCACTTCGCGTTCGGGCAGAAGCACACCGACGTTGTTGACCAACACGTCGATCCGGGGCTCGTGGCGAAGCAGGCGGTCCGCCAACTCGCGGATCTCGGACATGAGGCTCAGGTCGGCTTCGTATCCGGCGACTTCGCCCGAGATCTCACGCTCCATGGTCTCGAGCTTTTTCGGTGATCTGCCGATGACGACAACCCTGGCGCCAAGGTCGGCGATACCCGAGGCGGCGGCCTTGCCCAACCCCCCGGTGCCTCCGGTGATGACGACAGTCCGGCCCGACATGTCGGCCTCGACCGGCTCATGGGACCTGGAATGGATCCAATACCCGAGGTTGGTGAAGCTCGGGACCGAGATGATGCTCATCTCTCCAATGCCTCGACCAGCCCATCCAGGGCTCTTCTGGCCACCAGCCGTTTCAAGAGAGGCGCCATCAAGGGCTCGACGAACCGTATCCAGTTCTCGAAGGCGAGATCGGCTGTGTAGTCCACGAGGGTCCCGTCTTCGGTAGCTTCGAAGAGGATCTCATCGACGGCGCTCACCGTTTCGCCGTGACCCTCCAGGACGACGCGTGCGTTGGTGTCCATTTCCGTGATGACGTATCTCATCGGGATTCGGTTCGATCCGAAGGCAACGATGAGCTCGTACTCCGTCCCGACCTTTGGCGGGCCATCGCCAACCTGTTTCGAGGTCTCGACCCCGGGGTCCCATTTCTCCGCGTTGGCAAAATCGGAGGTGAACGCGAAGACATCGGTCAATGGGCGGTTGATCTTTCTGGTCTCGTGAAGTCTCATGCCATCAATTCGTAGCGGATCCGTCTGAGGATGTCAGCCATCCCGTTGGAGACATCCGCCATCCACACCGGCTGTCGTGACCAATAGTCATTGATCATCACCGCAGTCGCCTTATCGGGTCTCCGACAATACGATTGCTTCGCAGTGGGCACCGCAGCATCGTGACCGGCGAACGCAATGATGACGCCAGCCGCGTGTGTCAGCGGGTGAGGAATCGGCCTTGGAGGCCCTCTACCGCGACCAAGGTGGACTGTCGATGAGCCCGATCGAGACGAGTCGGACGTATCAGCTCTGGGTGATCAATGACACCGAGGACGTCATTTCGGCGGGGGTCCTGGGCAACGATCCAGCACCCGCCCTCTTCACCTCGACCGGTGACGTCGCCGGGTTTGCCCTGACCAGAGAGGTAGCGGGTGGCGTGGTGTCGAGCGAAGGCGGCGTTGGTGCCCTCATCACAGTGCCTGACCTCTCCGTGTCGTGAAGGCCGTCGTCTGGACCGCCTATGGCCCGCCTGAGGTCCTGGAAGTCCGTCAGGTCGAGGAGCCCATCCCCGGCGACCACGACATCCTCGTGAAGGTGCGGGCCTCATCGGTGACGGCCGGTGATGTCGAGTTGCGACGCTCCACGTCGATGGGCGCTCTGGTGGTCCCGCTTCGTCTCTTTCTCGGGGTCTTCAGACCTCGAGGCACCCGTATTCCGGGGCAGGAGTTGGCCGGCGATGTGGTCGCAGTGGGCAGTGAGGTCACCGACTTCCAGGTGGGTGATCGGGTCTGTGGCCACTCCGGCTTCCGCTTCGGGGGTAACGCCGAGTACGCCACTCTGCCCCAATCGGGGATGGTGGCTCGGATTCCCGACGGCGTCTCATATGAGGAGGCAACGACGCTGCCCACCGCCGGCCTGTATGGCCTCTACTTCTCTCGCCAGGCTGACATTCGGCCCGGGCAAACCGTATTGGTCAACGGTGGGGCCGGAAGTATCGGCAGTTACGCGATTCAGATGGCGTTGGCTGCCGGCGCTCGCGTCACCGCCGTCGATCGCGGTGACAAAGGGGAGTTCCTGACGGACCTCGGCGTCGATGAGGTAATCGACTACCGAACTCGGGATTTCGCCACGAATGTCGACGTCTACGACGCCATCCTCGATGTGATCGACAAGAGCTCGTTCCCGGTGGCTGCCACCTCACTGAAGCCTGGCGGCATCTACCTCCACTCTGACATCTCACCATTGGCAGCGTTGCGCAGAAGGCTGTTTCGGGCGAGTGGTGGGCGCCGGTCAGAGTTCGTTGCCGGCAGAGAGGACGCCGACGATCTCGAGTATCTGTTGGCCAAAGTGTCCGCGGGCGAGATTCGGTCGGTGATCGACCACACCTTCCGTCTCGACGACATCGTCGAGGCCCACCGCTACGCCGAGTCGGGAGACAAGAGGGGCCACGTCGTGGTGACGGTGGCCTGAGTCCGGGGGGAGCGGGTCTCGGGCTGGCCCGCATCGACAGGAACGGCGTAGACGACGACGTTCGAGTCGTAGCTGCGCGTCGACTGGCTGAACCCGCCACCGCAAGTCACCAGAGTCAGGACAGGATCACCGGAACGGCTGAAGATTGCATCCAAGGGCAGTTCACTCTTGAGGTAGGTGGCCCGAGCGACCACTTCGAACTCCGACGTCGACCCGTCTTCGTATCCAACGGACACCATGTCGCCGACCACCACTTCCTCGAGGTCGTGGAAGAGACCCCGGCCCGCCCCGCGCAGGTCTACGTGCGCCGCCAACACAGCCGATCCTGGCTCTCCCGGGCTGGGCCCGTACTGGTACCAGCCGACTTCGCTGACGTTGTCAGGGACTTCCATCTGGCCGGTGCCGTCCACTCCATACGGACCGATCGGCGCGTCGATCTCCAAGACATCGATGACGAGACGCGTAGGAGTTGGTGTCTCCGATGTCGCTACCGCGGAGAGCAGAGAGGAGTCGTTCGCGCTCCACCGGGGTGTCGGTTGCGTGGTGGCAACGCCGGCTGTGGTCGTGGACGGGTCGGTGGTCGTAGTCGTCGGATCGACGGCGATCGTCGTCAACGACGCAGCGACGCGGTCGGCGTCACCCACGTCCCGCGGGACATTCAGATATCCCACGATCGCAACTACACCGGCCAGCACGCCGACGATCGCCAGTGCCCGAGATGTCCGCATGTTTCTGAAGCGTAGGAAGAGGGAGGCCCTGTCTTCGGGGCCTCCCTCTCGATCAGCGGTTGGGCCTATCGGGGCTCTCGGGCGAGGGCGACGGAGCCACCCAGAGCCGCCACCGACAACATGGCCAGGCCAACCCAGACGATGGGGTTGATGCCGGAAGCCAGGCCGGCGTCACCGGTGGGCACGCCTTCCGGAGTTGCGCCCAGGCCGCTGATAGCGGCCGTTGCCACCTGGAAGTTGCCATCGGCGATCGAGCCGATGGCGTAGGCGATGGTGTTCGTGCCTTCGGCGAGTGGGACGTCGGCATCGAAGGCCACTGTGCCCGGATCGCCCGCTGCGGTGATCTGGATGTTGTACGTGTCAGCGGGGACGTCCGCATCTCCGCCGGCTCCGTTGGTCACTCCTTCGAAGACCGCATCGCCGTTGGCAAGAACATCGACTGCGCCGAAGTCGGCCAGGTGACGGGCGGTCACCCGCGCGTTGCCGGCATCGATCGCACCGCTGTCCTCGACGAAGACGCCGAGAGTGGGTGTCCCACCCTCCTGGAGATAGGCGGCGATGGTCGCCACCGCGCCGGCGGGTAGGTCAGCCGATCCCATCAGGGCCGGGTCTTCAGCCGCCGGATCGGCGTCTGCAGGGTAGACCTCGAGGTCGTAACTGCCCTCGGGCAGGGCCAGCGGGCCGGCGACGTCTCCGTACTCGAAGTCCTCGAGAGTCAGCTCGCCGTTCACGTATACGTC
>DASUUP010000228.1:0-19955 GCA_036373995.1 Acidimicrobiia bacterium | reverse complement strand
GAGTTCCGCGTAGCCGGCGATGTCGACAGGGCCCGCACTCATCTCAGCCGGCTGGGAACCGTGGAAGACGTGAGCGTGGGCCGTGTTCCCAACTCTCTCTTCGCCACCCTCGACGTCGGAACCCTGCCGACCACGGTCGGTGGGCTGGTGGCCGCCGGCTCACAGCTGGTCGGGGTGCGTCGAGTCGATGAGGACCTCGACGCCATCTACCGACGCTACTTCGAGAAGAGAGAGGAGGTGTCGGCGTGACGACCGAGATTGTCGAGAGCCCCGAGGCGATGCCCGAGGCTCGGGTAGGTGGTTGGCGTGTGGTTGCTACGAAAGAGTTGGCCGACCATCTCTATTCGGGTCGGTTCGTCGTCTTGCTGGGGGTGCTGGGCATCGCCACGGCAGCGGCGGTGTTCGCTGCTTCGGGTGGCATCCGGGAGGTAGCCCAGGACGCGGAGGATGTGACGGCTCTCTTCCTCAAGCTGTTCACCGTGACGACCGACCCGGTGCCGTTTCCTCTGATCATCTTCGTCAGCCTGCTGGCGCCGTTGCTGGGCATCATGTTCGGGTTCGACTCGGTAAACGGCGAGCGAGCTCAAGGCACCCTGCCCAGGCTGCTCTCTCAGCCGATACACCGCGACGAGGTGATCCTCGGGAAGTTCGTCGCCGGCATCGGGGTCATCTCGATCATGCTCACGGCGTTGGTGATGTTCGTCGCGGGGATCGGCATCTTCAGGCTCGGTGTGACCCCAACTCTCGCCGAGGTCTCCAGACTGATCGTGTGGCTGGCATTTGCCATCGTCTACGTGGCCCTCTGGCAAGGACTGGCCACTCTCGTGTCGGTGCGCACCAACCGCGCCGCCACCTCCGCCCTGATACCTGTCGGGATCTGGCTCGTTCTCGCCCTGTTCGGTTCGTTTCTGTTCAGCGCAGTGGCGGGTGTTATCTCACCCGACGACGGGTCACCAGGAGCAGCCCTGTCGAATGCCGAGACCGAACATCTGATCTCACAGATCTCACCCATCAACCTGTTCCAGGAAGGCTCGACGGTTCTTCTCGATCCCGAGGTTCGAACCACCGGGCTCCTCACGCTCGAGCAGGTCGACCGGGCCATTGTCTCTGAGCTCAACCTGGCGCAGAGTCTTGGAGTGGTCTGGCCGCAAATGGTCGTCCTGTTTGCCATGACGGCTGCGCTCTTCGCCATCGCCTACGTGTCGTTCATGCGTCAGGAAGTGAGAGCCTGACGATCTCTACTTGACGATGAGAACAGGGATCTTCGACTGTTCCAGGCAGCGGAGGCTGGTGGAGCCCAGCACGGCGCCAGCGATGCGCCCGCGGCCTCGCGACCCGAGGACGAGGAGGCCGGCACCGACCTGTTCGGTGTAGTCGATCAGCTCGTCCGGCGGGTACCCCTCCCGGCCGACCCTCTCGTAAGTGACGTCGCCCAGGGCATCGCTGATCGCGTCGTGAACTTTCTCGTGCTGACGCTTGGCGATATCGACCGTGTCGGTGGTCCCGCCGGGCAGGTGGAGAACGGCCGGCTGGATGTCGACGCAATGAACCACATGAAGTTGGACATCGCGGAGAGCGGCCTCGGCAGCCGCGGCTCTTGCCGCATCGATGCTCTGTTCACTCCCGTCGACGCCGACGACCACAGGACCGGTGTATCTCTGATCCATGCAGGCCTTGCTCTAAGCCCGATTCCCACGCGTGGGCACACCGGGGGGAGGAGAGGTCATCTCCAGCTTGGTGTTGTCGACCTCCCAGGTCAGCCGGCTCTTCACCGAGACGACGCCGTCCAAACGTCCCGCCAGGTCTTCGAGCAGGACGGCGTCACTCTTGGTCTCGAGCTGGCCTTCGAGCACGACATTGCCCTCCACGACGTGGATCTCGACTTTCTTCGGGTCGACCCACAGGACCTTCCTCATGACGTGGTCGCGCAGTTCCGTGACGATGTCCTGGTCGGGACGAGCGAATGCGCGAAGGACATCTGACCGGCTGATGACTCCGATCAGGTCTTCGTCGCCGACCACCGGTAGCCGCTTGATTCTCTTGCTCTGCATCACCCTCGCCGCCTCGGCGTGGTCCGCCTCTGGGCCGATGGTCACAACATCGGAGGTCATCACATCGCCAACCAGACGCTCGAAATGGGGCACCTCCTCGTCATGGCTGAACCAGCTGAGGATGCGGGCGCGCTTCTTGGGCCGGCGGTCCGACTCACTCTTCACGAAGTCGGCCTCGGTTATGACGCCGACGAGGCTGCCCTCGTCGTCGGTGACGACGAGGCCGCTCACCCCGGCTTCGATCAAGCGTCGGGCAGCCTCTTTCAGCGACGCATCAGGCCCGATGGTGATCACGTCTGTGGTCATGAGGTCACGAACTCTCACTGGTTCCTCCTTCGATTGCTGAATCTAACCAATCGTCGGTGCGTCCATACATCGGAGACACGTCCGTAGGTCACAAACACCGGGGCCGATCGGCACCGAGCTCAGTTGCAGCTGCCACAGACCCCCGTCACCACGAGGTCGACGTTGTCCGCCGAGAACGCATGGTGTTCACCTAGATGAGAGCGAATCTGGTCGACGAGCTCCCCGACGTGGTGATCGACGTTCCCGCACTTCCGACAGACCATGTGGAAGTGGTCATCGGGGTGGGCGATCTCCCAGCGTGCCGAGCCATCGATGCCGAGATGCGACTCCCTGACCAAGTCGAGCTCGGCGAAGAGGGCGAGGGAGCGGTAGATCGAGGAGATGTTGACCGTGGGATCGGCCCGGCTGACCGTGTCGGCGATCTCCTCCGCTGTGAGATGCCCGTCGGCCGAGCGAAGCACCGACCAGACCAACCACCGCGGGCTGGTCAGGCGGTAGCCGTGGCCGTGAAGAACATGCCCGAGCTCCGTAGCTGCTTCCATCAGACCCATCGTATAGCGGTAAGAGGTCTCTGCGACCCACACCTTGTTGCGAGCGAATCGCAACAAGGTGTATCGTTGCAGCATGGTTCTGGCGATGCACGCCCCTGACGGCTTCCTCAATCCGGGCACGGCGTTGGCCACGGCCTTCATCAGTGTCGTCATCGTCGCTCTGGCGTTGAGGCAGTCGAGACAGCAGCTCGCCGACAGGGCAATCCCTCTGGCCGGGATCACCGCGGCGTTCGTCTTCGCCGCCCAGATGTTCAACTTCCCGGTGGCCGCCGGGACCACGGGGCACCTCCTGGGAGGAGCGCTCGCCGCGATCTTGCTCGGCCCTTCCGTAGGTGTAGTCGTTTTGACCGTCGTGGTCGTCGTGCAGGCGCTCGCTTTTGCCGATGGCGGCTTGACCGCACTCGGATACAACGTGCTGAACATGGCCATCATCCCTGCGTACGGTGGCTACGCCGCCTTCCGTCTCTTCCGCAAGATGTTCCCGGCCAGCTCGGGCGGGGTGACGGCGGCCACCGGCCTGGCCGCGTGGGCCTCGGTCGTTCTCTCGGCCATGGCCTTCTCCCTCCAGTGGCTGTTCGGTGCATCGGCTCCCGTTCCGTTCGACGATGTCTTCATGGCCATGGTCGGAGTGCATGCCGTGATCGGCCTGGGCGAGGGTCTCATCAGCGCGCTTGCTGGGGGCGCCGTCCTCGCGTCTCGTCCCGATCTCGTGTATGGAGCTCAGGATCTCGATTCGGCACAGCTGGCGGATCGCCGACCCATGAAGACCAGGACCTTCGTCCTCGGCGGACTTCTCGTCGCCCTCGTGTTCGCCGGTGTCGTCAGCCAGTTCTCCTTCGACGACCCGGACGGGCTCGAATCGGTGGCAGAGGAGAGCGGTTTCGCGGTCTCTGGCAGCGATCACGCCCTGGCCGACTCGGTCTTCGCCGACTATGCCACCACCGGCATCGACAACGAGACTGTCAGTCTCGCCGTGGCAGGCGTGGTGGGGACCATCGTCACCCTGGCCGTCGGAGCCGGGATCTTTCTCGCCGTCCGCGACCGTCGCGGCCGCGATCCGGCCCTGGTCTGACGCTTGGGGGCCGGGCACAGCCACGCGCTCTACGTTCACGAGCACAGCCCTCTCCACCGGTTGGCTCCGGAAGCCAAGGTCGTCGCCGCCGTGGGGATGATCGTTTGTGTCGCCATCACCCCACGGCAGGCGGTGTGGGCGTTCGGGGTATACGCATTGGTCGTGGTGACGCTGACGGGATGGTCCCGCGTCCCGGCGAGGTTCGTCGTCGTTCGGCTGGCCGCGGTGCTCCCGTTCGTCGTCTTCGCCTTCGTCATACCCTTCATCGCGTCCGGCGAGCAAACCGAATTCCTCGGTTTCGAGATTTCGGTCGATGGACTGTGGGGAGCTTGGAACATCCTGGCGAAGGCCCTACTGGGAGCAAGCATCAGCATCCTGCTCACCGCGACGACGGAGATCCCCGAGATCATCCGGGGGCTCGGGGTGCTCCGGGTGCCGGCGACCTTCACCGCCATCGCAACTTTCATGATCCGCTACCTGGAACTGATCGCCGACGAGTTGGGACGGATGAGGGTGGCGATGGTCTCGCGGGGGTATGACCCGAGATGGCTGCATCAGGCTCGGCCAATCGCAGCGTCCGCCGGCGCCACGTTCGTGCGGTCCTACGAACGGGGCGAGCGAGTGCATGCCGCGATGCTCGCCCGTGGGTTCAGCGGCGAAATGCCCGACCTCGGCAGGCGTCGAGCGACCAGAGGCCAATGGCTCGGAGTCGTCTTGGTACTGGGTGGTTGTCTGCTGGTCGCGCTGTTCGCCTTGGTGACGGTGTGAGCGGTCAGATTCGAGTGGCCGCCCTCCGGTTCGCCTATCCCGACGGCCGGGTGGCGCTGCGCGGTCTCGACTTGTCGATCGAGGACGGCGAGAGAGTGGCCTTGCTGGGCCCGAATGGCGCCGGCAAGACCACACTCGCGCTCCATCTCAACGGGATACTCCGTGCCGCCAGTGGCGAGATCTCGGTGGCCGGCTTCGATTTGACCGACCGGAACCTTCCAGAGATTCGCCGCCGCGTCGGTCTCGTGTTCCAGGACTCGAACGATCAGCTCTTCATGCCGAGTGTTCGAGAGGACGTCGCATTCGGCCCCGCCAACCTCGGGCTCCGTGGGGCGGTATTGGAAGCCAGGGTTGTTTCGGCCCTCGAGGCCGTCGACGGAGTCGAGTTCGCCGACAGGCCCCCCCATCATCTCAGCGGGGGAGAGAAGAGACGTTCCGCCCTGGCCACGGTCCTGGCGATGGAACCCGAGATCCTGATCTTCGACGAACCTTCTTCAGGTCTGGACCCGGCGGGCCGCCGCGAGCTCATCGAGACGTTGCGCCGTCTCCCTATGACCCAAGTCGTGATCACACACGACATGCCCCTCGCCCTCGAGCTGTGTCCGCGCACGGTGATCGTCAACGAGGGAACGGTGGTGGCTTCGGGGCCGACGGCAGAGATCCTCAGTGATGCAGATCTGCTCGCCCGGAATCGGCTGGAGTTTCCTCGCGCCCCCAGTCCGGGGACTCCTCTTCACCCAGGCTGAGCTTGGACGACAGCGGCTCCAGCCGCGCCGGCCTGGGTCGGGTGACGGCTGCCCAGGCGAGCAAGATGGCGGCCAGAGCCACCACACTCGCCTCGACGGCCAAAGTGCGCGCAGACGGTTCGCAAAGCCCCTCGTCTTCCTCGCGATCGGGCTCGGCGCCGAGCACCAACACCTGGAATGGTGACGGGCATTCGACATTGACTCTGACCAGGCCGCCGGATTCGGTCGACCTCCAACTCCCGGTCCAGGCTTCGTATGTGGTGAAAGCCGCTGAGTAGATGAGGGCTCCGGCGACGACGAGGATGACCCATCCGGTCCATCGCGACATACCGGAATCGTACTGCCGGTCCCGGAGGTGTCGAAAAATCCCACTCGACGCGCGTCTCCTGAGTGGTGTAGAGTGGACATCGAAGAGCCCGAGGTGTGAGAACGGGAACCAGGTGACTGCCTGGTTGAGATCGAGGCCATAGGAGTCTTGAGACCGTAGAACCTGAACCGGCTGATACCGGCGTAGGAACTCATTCGTCGGGCTCTTCAATTTCTTCGCACAGTGTCTATATGCAGCCGGTTCGAACCGTCTGCGCTGCTCTCGAGAGTGGAATAGCGCAATGCGAACGTTTGTTCGTCTAGACGTGACCAAGACACCTATGACCAGTAACAAGAGCCGCAACGGGATTGCGCGGGATTCGGGTGCAGCCGACCTGCTCGGCCACTACCTGGCCGGTATCGGCGTCTACGACTTGCTCACCGCCGACGAAGAGGTCGCGCTCGCCCAGACGATCGAGTCCGGCGAGGAGGCCAGGAAGCGTCTCGAGTCGGAAGAGACCATCCAGACCGCTGAGCGGAGCCGGCTACGAAGCCAGGTCGAGGAAGGCAACGCGGCCCGTAGGCGTTTCGTCGAATCCAATCTGAGGCTCGTGGTCTCCAACGCCCGCCGTTATGCAGGCAATGACGTCGAGATGGTCGACCTCATCCAGGAAGGCAACCTCGGGCTCATCACGGCGGTCGAGAAGTTCGACTGGCGACGTGGATTCAAGTTCTCGACCTATGCCACGTGGTGGATTCGACAGGCCATGCAGCGAGCGAGAACACATCTGGCAGACACGATCCGGTTGCCGGCTCGCATGTACGACATCGTGCCGGCAGTACGTGCCAGCGCAGAGACACTCCAGTCCTCGCTGGGTCGAGCGGCCACTGCCGGAGAGATCGCCGAGGAGACCGGGATCGACGTCGGCGACGTCGAGAGTGCTTTGAAGGTGGAGTCGACTGTCCCGCTCGAGACACCCATCGGGGAGGACGGAGCGGAATTGGGCGACTTCGTCGCCGACATCGCTGCTCTCCAGCCCGATGCCGAGGTCGAGCAGATCCTGGCGAGCGATTTGCTGAGAGAGGGGCTGTCGAGCCTCGATCCTGTCCGTCGCCGTGTGATCGAGATGCGATTCGGGCTCGACGACGGCGAGCCTGCCACGCAAGCCCGGATCTCGAAGGAGGTCGGGGTGCCAGAGCATCAGTTGCGCGATTTGATCAACGAGTCGCTGGACGCCCTGCGTCGCACCCTGGCGTCGAACGAGGATCTCCTGGTCGCGTAGAGACCGGCGCCCGCCTCGATCAGCGTTCGAGGCCGATGTGTGCCGCCGCGGATGGCCGACCCGAAACGTCAGCCTTTGACCACGCCGAGGGGCCGGAGCCGAGCGACCTTCCGGGCCAGCCCGGCCCGGTGGCACACGTCGACGACGGCATCGACGTCTTTGTATGCGTAAGGGGCTTCTTCGGAGAGAAGTCCAACGGATTGTGGTCGGACCGACACGCCTGCCCGCTCCAAGGAGCGACGAACCTCGTTCCCGGCGGATCGTTTCTTCGCTTGTTTGCGGCTCATGACTCGTCCCGCCCCATGGGCCGCGCTGGCGAACGCCGGGTTTTCCTCCACACCTCGCAATACCCAGGAGGCCGTTCCCATCGATCCCGGAACGAGCACCGGCTGGCCAAAAGGTGAGAGGTCCTCGGGCAGGTCGGGGTGCCCCGGCCCAAACGCCCTCGTCGCGCCCTTGCGGTGGACGCAAAGACGCTCGGATCGGCCGTCGACATCATGTGTCTCGATCTTCGCCAGGTTGTGGGCTACGTCGAAGACGAGGTTCATTCCGGTTCGCCGGGGCGACACCCCAAAGGCTACGGCGAATGCTTCCCTGGTCTCGTGGGCCAGGATGTGCCGGTTGGCCCATGCGAAGTTGGAGGCGGCCGCCATCGCGGCGATATACCGCTCACCTTCGGGGCAGTCGATCGGAACGCATGCGAGCTGCCGGTCGGGAACGGTGATGTCGTAGCGCGGCATCGCGTCACGCATGACCTTGAGCTGATCGGTGCAGGTTTGGTGCCCCAGACCCCTCGATCCACAGTGGATCATGGTCACGACCATCCCCGAAGACAGCCCGAAAGCCCGAGCGGCTGCCGGATCGTGGATCTCATCCACCACCTGGACCTCGAGAAAGTGGTTGCCTGCGCCCAGCGACCCCAGTTGGTCTCTCCCTCTGGCAATTGCCTTGTCACTCACGGCGGACGGGTCTGCCCCGATCGACGTCCCGCCCTCCTCGCAGCGGGCCAGACCTTCGTCCCACCCATAGCCATGGCGCACCGGGGCGGCCGCGCCATTGGCGAGGACGCCCTCGACGAGGGAGCCGGGGGCGATGGCTCCTTTGCCGGTCCCTCGGGGAATGCGGCGATCCAACTCCTGCATGATGGCTTCCCGCCGCTCTCTGAAATCGGTTTCTCCGTAGTTGGAGGAGATGAGCCGGACTCCGCAGCAGATGTCGAAGCCAACGCCCCCGGGGGAGACCACCCCGTCGGAGACGAGTGTTGCGGCCACACCTCCGATCGGAAAGCCGTACCCCCAGTGGATGTCCGGCATCGCGAACGAGGCGGTCACGATCCCGGGGAGGTGAGCGACGTTGGCCACCTGATCGGTGGCCCGGTCTTCGAGGACGACTTCCATCAGCTCGTCGGACGCGAACACGCGTCCCGGGACCAGCATCCCGCCCTGCTGGGGCACCTCCCACAGGTGATCGGAGACCTTGTGTGGTCTCATGTCCAAGAGTCTGCCAAGTCTGAGTCGGAACCCGGCTCAGACATCGAAGTAGACCCGGCCAAACCAATGGTCGGCGCGCTGCTCGACAGTCATATCGTGATAGGTGACAGCCTTGACGGCCGGCCCGGTGGACGCAATCTCGGACACACTCACACCGCTCGCCGTCGTCCGTGCGCGGGTCGATTGCTCCAACGTGGTGGCGAATCCGCACAGGATCATGTCTCGAGTCTCGGATTCGTAGAGCAGCTCGGAGAGAAGGTCGACGACGAGATCCTCCAAGGTGGAGGCATTCACCTCGACCTCGATGCCGCCCGTCGGAGGACAGGGATCCACTCGGGCCATCAACTCGAACATCCCGGTGGCGAGCTCATCGATCAGCCCGGCACAGGTCGGTGCGGTGGCTTCGATTCCTGTGTCGGCGGTATGGGAGAGGATCTCGTAGGGCAAGCCGTCAGCCTACGGGGTTCACTCTTCCTCGCTGTGGGCTGCCGGCTTGCCGGTCGGGGTGACGGGCACCATGCCCAGCGCCAAGCGCAACTCCGCGGCGTTGACCGGTTTGAGAACCGAGGCATCGGCACCCGCCCGACGCGCCAGGAATCGGTCGGCGCTGCGGTCGAGAAGGAGCACGGTCCTGGGCCGGCTGTGCTCGTCGGTGGCCTGTCGGATGGAGCGCACCACGGCCATCCCGCCCTTGGAGCCGACTTGCATATCGACGATGACCGCGTCGACACGGGATTGTTCGAGACGGTCGATGGTGGCACGGGGGTCGCCGAGCGCCTCGACCTCCCATGAACCGACCGACAGGGCGGAACGCACCTCGTTGATCACCCACGACCCATCGGACACGACCAGCGCTAGCGGCATGGCAGACGACGTTAGCCATGGGGAAATCCAACCGTTCTGTGCGGGTTCGTGGCGACTCCGTTGCCACGGACCCGCACAGGAAGGTAGGGGAGCACCCCGTCCTAATCTGCCAACTCGTGGGTCGCCTCGTCCTGTTCGCAACTGGGTGTGTTCTCATCCTGTCGGCGTGCGCCGAGCCGTCCAGCGGCGGGATCGAGGTCATCGATGTCAGCGGGCCTCTCGATGCCTCGGCTCTCGACTTCGTCTCCGATTCGATCGAGGGTGCCGCCGAAATCGGTCAAGAGATCGCCATCGTCCAGTTGAACTCGAAGGCGGTTCTGGATCGTGAGGCATTCACACGTCTTGCTGGGCTGATCGAGACCCCACCGCTCCCCGTGGCCGTATGGGTCGGCCCATCGCCGGCGTACGCCTTCGGGGCCGCGGCCCGACTGACGGAGCTGGCGAGTCACAGCGCCATCGCCCCGCCCGGTTCGGCTGTGGGTCACTTCGAGCCGGGGATCCTCGGGAAGGATCCCGGGCAGACGAACGAGGTGATCCCGGCCGCGGAGACCGGCCTCGACCTGCAGCCGGCATTGCGCCAGTACCTCCAGGATCTCGACGGCGAGATATTCGAGACCGCCGACGGCCCGGTCACGGTGAGCACGATCGAAGAGATCCCCGGAGGAGTGACCACCAAGACCACCACTTTGCGAAAACCGGGTCTCGGCACCCGATTCTTCCGGCTGGCCATCTCTCCGGAAGCCGCCTTCTTCTTCGTGGTCATCGGTCTGACCGTGGCCGTGTTCGAGTTCTACGCGCTCGGTCCGGGTGTCGCCGCAGGCGTTGCCGCGGTCTCCATGGCCCTCGGGGGATGGGGCCTGGTGACGCTTCCCACGAACTGGTGGGCGGTTGCCCTGACTCTCGTCGGACTCCTCGTGCTCGTCGCTGCGCACCAAGTGGGGGGTATTTTCGCTCTCACCCTGATCGGTGCTGCGATTCTCCAGGTCGCGGGGATGTTCCTCATCGATGGCGGCGGCCAGATCGACCCACGATGGTGGTTGGTGCTCCCTTCCGTGCTGGGGGTGTTGTTCTTCTTCCTGCTCGCCATGCCCACTGTGCAGAGGGCTCGCCTGTCCACCGAGACCATCGGGCGCGATGGGCTCATCGGCGAGATGGGATTGGCACTGGTCGACTTCGATCCCGACGGGTTTCTCGAGGTGCGGGGAGCGAGATGGAGAGGCACCGCTCATCGTGAGGCCGGCATCAATGCGGGCGATGTCGTGGAGGTAACCGGTGTCGACGGTCTCTTCCTCGAAGTGGAGCCTCACGACACAGTCCGCGAAACATAAGCAGGATCTTTGCCAGATTCTCCCTTGAACCTTTGTTCAACATTCGTTAGCTTCGTCCGGGTTGTCGCAAGCAAGCGGGAGGAGTCCGAGGTTGTCCCACCCTGACGAATGGCAGCTAGATGCGCTTTGTCGTGGGAACCATGCCTACCTCTTCTTTCCCCCTTCCACGTTCGAGAGGAAGGACGAGAGGGAGCGACGTGAGATGAAGGCGAAGGCCATTTGCGGTGTTTGCCCGGTCCAAGGACCGTGCTCGCAACACGCTCTGGACATTCGTGAGCCGTTCGGAATATGGGGCGGTCTCACCGAGGTCGAGCGGAGGAGCAGCGCTGTAGCTGGCTGACGGTTCCCCAACCTGAGCGACATGGGCTCACCTGAGGCGGCGGACATCACCGCGGCGGACGGTGAGCCCTTCTTTGTCAGTCCACTCGAGGATCGGGACGGCGTACTTGCGGGTGACACCTGCCTGGTCCCGGAACTCGGCCACCGTGAAGTCTCCTTGTAGTGCCCGGAGGTGTGACTTGATCTCTTCGATCTGCTCGGGGAGAAAGAGAAGGTCGGTGGACACCCGGACGAGATCGCCCGAGCGAACCTTGTGCGCGATGACATCCGAGTCGAGCCCGAGCTCGGATTCGACAGGGACCGACAGATCGCGGGCGAGTCGATCTCGAGCCCTCGCCCACGCTTCTTCCTGGGTCTGCGTCAGACCCGCTCGATGACCTTCGGCTGCGACGTCGGGCCCTCTCCGAATCAGGTCCTTTGATCTGGTCACCACTTCCTCGGCGATCGCGGGCGTCACCCCAAGTCGCTCGGCGAGTGTGGCGAGGGGGACCCCTGGCCGCAACGGGTGAGCGTCATGCTCCTCTCCAACGAGGGTCGAGGCTCGGGCGGTGAGGTCACCGAACAGCTCTGTGGTGATGGCCTCTTCTCCCACGATCACCCCACCCACCGGCGATCCCCCATGCGTTTCGGCGGAGAGGCGGGACAGGCTCTCGCGTCCTCTGATGGCGAGCAGCATGTCGGCGATCTGGTCCGGGGAGTGCGAAGGGTCGAGGTTCGAGGCGGCAAACATCGCCCTTTCGGCCCTTCCCGGGGTGGGGTCGACGACTCGCCCACCGCCGACCACGAGCCTCCTCCCCGTGTCCCGCAGGATGAAGCGATCGCCGACCGCGACCGGGATCGGTGTGTCTGTCTGTAGAACGGCGCCGCCGGCCCTCATCCCCGTGATCTCGACGCGATGAGCCGAGGACCCGATGTGGAGCTGGTAGGCGCCTCGCTGGTCGAGCTCGTCGACGAACCTGGCGGTTCTGAGCGATACGACGACTCGGTCCGACGTCACCCATTGCCCGGGTAGGCCGATCATGTCGCCACGTGCCAGCTCGTGGTGGTCTATCCCTGCCAGATTGAGGGCTACCCGGCGCCCTGGCCCGACACTGGGGTGAGTGGTCTCGTGACTCTGTATCCCGCGTATACGCGTCTCCCGCTCGCCGGGGTAGATCATGACGCTGTCATCCACGGACAACGAGCCGTCGAGCAGCGTCCCAGTCACGATGGTGCCGGCGCCGGGCACGGCGAACGACCGATCGACCCACAAACGGGGCCTTCCGGTGTCGGCGTCTCGTCGTATCGAGAGCTCTTCGGCCATCGTCCGGAGCAGGTCGGGGACACCCGCCCCGGTGACGCCGGAGACAGCCAGCACCGGGGCCGATTCGAGTGACGTCCCCGCCAACTGCTCCTCGGTCTCGGCCATCGCCAGATCGAGGAGATCTGGCTCAACGACATCCGACTTGGTCACGGCGACCACACCTTGCCTCACTTCCAGGAGGTCGAGCACAGCCAAGTGCTCCTCCGATTGCGGCATCCAACCTTCATCAGCTGCGACCACGAACAGGGCGAAGTCGATGGCTTCGATGCCTGCCAGCATGTTCTTCAAGAACCGTTCGTGACCGGGCACGTCTACGAACGAGACCTCCAGCCCACCGGGCAGCGTGGTCCAGGCGAATCCGAGATCGATGGTCAGCCCGCGCTTACGCTCCTCGGCCCAGCGGTCGGGGTTTCTCCCGGTGATGCGCTGGATCAGGGTCGACTTGCCGTGGTCGACATGTCCGGCGGTTCCGACTACCGGCATCTCTCGAGCGCCGTGACGACAGCCTGGTCGTCCTCCGGTTCCACGGCCCTGAGGTCGACTATCAGATCACCCCTGTCTCTCCGAGTGAGCACCGGGTGATCCTGGGCGAGCAATGCGGTGAAAAGTCCATCCCCTCCTGGGATGCGCAGCACGGGTGTCGGAATCGACAAGCCCGGTGCGCTGCCGGCGCCCACGACGGATTGCGCAGGCACCACCTGGCCGTTCACAGCGCCCGCCAGCGGCTTGAGCCTCTTCTCCAGGGATTCGTCCGACGTGAGGGCGTATCGCCAGAAGGGGATCTCGGTGGCGTCGCCTGACAGATAGGTCTCGAGCGTGGCGGACATCGCGGCATAGGTGACTCCATCGACGCGAAGCGCTCGCGTCAGGGCGTTGGACCTGACCCGGTCCATGAGCTCCGCGCTCCCCACGAGCACGCCTGCTTGCGGGCCGCCGATGAGCTTGTCGCCGCTGAACAGGACCAGGTCGGCTCCTTTCTCCAGTGCTTGCCTCACCCCGGGCTCGCCTTTCAGCCAAGCCGGCACCCACACCGCCCGTTCGTCCAGCAGACCCGATCCGAGGTCGTACAGGAGCGGGACGCCCTCGGTCTTGATGGCGGCCAGCTCGGCGAGACCTGCCTCCTCGGTGAAACCTTCGATCAGATAGTTCGACGGATGGACCTTGAGGATCGCCCCGCAGACATGGGTCTGCAGCGCTGTCACATAGTCGCCGAGACGCGTGCGGTTGGTGGTTCCGATCTCGACGAGCCGGGCGCCACTCGCCTCGATGACTGCCGGGAGCCGGTATGAGCCCCCGATCTCGATCAGCTCGCCGCGGGAAACGGGCACCGCTCGCCCGCGTGCGGTCGTGGCCAGAGCAAGGAGAAGGGCAGCTGCGTTGTTGTTGACGAGGAGGGCGTCCTCAGCACCGGTCAACTGCTGAAGCAACCGTGTGACATACGCCCCTCGCCTGCTGCGCTCCCCCGTCTCGAGATCCATCTCGACATTGCTGAACGACGTGGCCGTCTGGAACGCTCGCTCCGCCGCCCTCGTGGACCACAGAGCTCGGCCCAGGTTGGTGTGGAGGAGCACTCCGGTGGCGTTGATCACGCCGGCGCCCGCCGAGCGCTCCACCGCTCTCGCCATCCGGACTGCCGCCGCCTCCACGTCTGGAGTCTGCCCGGCCGCTATGTCGTCTCTGGCCTGCTCCAGTGTCAGACGTGCCAGGTCGACCACAATCGGGCGTGGAAGCGTCGACTCGATCCTGTCGGCCAGCACGTCGACGGCCGGGAGTCCTCGGTAAGGGTTGTCGGTCACGTCGCGAGTTTGCCATCTCCCCTCCATAGGATGCACTGCGTGCCCAGCCCCGATCCGGCCGCCAGCGTCCTCGTCCTTCGCAAAGCGCACTTCGGCTTCGAGGTGCTCATGGTGGAGAGGAATGCCCGCGGCTTCTTCGCCGACCTGCTCGTTTTCCCCGGAGGCGGCGTCGAAGACTGCGATGTTCCAGGCGGGTTGAGCCGATGGGACGAACTGGCACACCGACGCGCTGCCATCCGGGAGCTGGCCGAGGAGACTGGCATCCTGGTCACCGACCTCGGTACCCGTCGAGCCCCGGACGCCAAGGGCTCTGGCTTCTACGAGACATTGCGGGCATGGGATGTGGAGCCGGCGGTGTCCTCGCTCACGCTGGTGTCGCGATGGGTGACCCCCGAGCTCGCTCCGAGGAGGTTCGATACGAGGTTCTACCTGGTGACATGTGACGATTCGCCCCGCGTGGTCTTGGACACCGACGAGTTGATCGGCTACGACTGGGTCGATCCGAACGAAGCGCTGCAGCGCTACGAGACCGGGACCATGAACATGATCCTGCCCACGCTCGCCCACCTTCGATGGCTGTCGCGCCGATCCTCGATACAGGATGCGCTGGAGTCGGCCAGCGGAGCCGACGGCCGAACCCTCATCCGTCCCGAGAGGATGGAGGACGGGTCCATCCTTCCTGTCCACCTCCCGGCCGAGATCGTATGAAGATCGACCGAGTGCTCGCCAACAACCCCGGGCCATTCACCGGGCCGGGAACCAATACGTGGGTCCTCGACGACGGCAAGGGGTCTGTGGTCGTCATAGACCCGGGGCCCGTCGACAGCAGGCACGCCACCGCGATCATGGACATCGTGGGGAGGCGTTCCCTGGTCGCCGTGCTCGTCACTCACACACACAGCGATCACGCGCCAATGGCCAACCCTCTGGCACGTGACATCGGGGTCCCGGCGGTGGGATATGCGCCTGGGCCATCGTTCGAGCCGGATGTCAGGCTGCTCGATGGCGCCCGCTTCGATGTCGGCGATCTCGGTCTCGACGTCATCCACACACCCGGCCACTCCGACGATCATCTGTGCTTTCGGGCTGATGACGTCCTCTTCACCGGCGATCACATCATGGGCGGCTCGTCGGTCATGGTCGAGGACATGGGGCCTTACCTTCGGTCTCTCGAGAAGCTGCGCGGAAAGGGACTGAAGCGTCTCCACCCGGGTCATGGCGACGAGATGGACGATCCCGATGAGGTCATCGATTGGTATCTGGCCCATCGGCGACAGAGACATGAGCAGATCTACCAGGCGATACAGGACGGCGCCGTCAGCATCCCTGACGTCGTCGAGGTCGTGTACGCCGACGTGGACTCATCCCTCCATCCCCTGGCGGCCAGGTCGGTGCAAGCCCATGTCACATTGCTTCGAGACCAAGACCGGATAGCCTTACAGGGCGACCGTCTGGTCGTGCCGCCATCCCCCCAATGAAACCACTTACCAGACTCCTCAGCGGTCTAATCGTTGTGGTGCTCGCCCTGCCCGCCCTGGCACAGGTGACCAACGACGACATCGACCGCGCTCGTCAGGAGGTCAATCGGATCACTGACGAGTCCGCGGAGATCGGAGAGCAGGTCATCGAGGCTTACGGGCGCCAAGCCGCCCTCGACCAGGAGATCTCCGATCTTCGTGAGTCGATCGAGTTTGCCCAGCTGAAGATCGCCGAGACCGAGGCCAGACTCGAGGAGCTGGCGGTCGAGCTCTACATGGGCTCGACGAGCGGCGCCTCACTCTCGGCCCTGTTCGCCGCCACCGATCAGGAGTACCCCGCAGGGATGGAGTACCTCCGCGAGGTCAGCGGCGTCGATGAAGACGTCGTCGGTCAGCTTCGCACCTTCCGCGACGAGCTCGACCGGCAAACACTGAGACTCGATGAGGCCCTCGAGGAACAGGTCGTGCTCGCCGGTGAGCTCGAGACGCTGTCTGCGCATTTGCAGGAGGACCTGGTGGCGGCCCAACAGGTCTACGACGGCCTCGTGCAACAGCAGGCGGAAGAGGAGGCGGCCCGACGCGCTGCGGAAGAGGAAGCGAGACGCGCAGCCGAGGAAGAGGCCCGACGAGCGGCGGAACAAGCGGCTAACGCCACGAGCACGACGCAAGCGGCTAACGCCACGAGCACGACGCAAGCGGAAACTGCCACCACCGCTGCCGCCTCCGCTGAAGACACGACCACGACCACCTCCCCTCCCGCCACTGCCACGACGGCGGCACCGCCTCCGTCTCCGCCGTCGGGTAGTGGCACCTGCCCGGTCGCAGGAGCCGTCTCCTTCACGGACAGCTGGGGCGCCCCGAGGTCGGGTGGCAGGAGCCACATGGGCGTCGACATGATCGCAGCGCGCGGGACTCCCATCGTCGCCATCTATTCGGGCCGGGTGTACCGGCTGTCCAACTCCGCCCTGGGAGGCAAGTCGGTCTACTTCTATTCTGACGCCGGCGATCTCTACTACTACGCCCATCTCGATGCCTTCGCTGACATCAGCCCGGGTCAGAATGTCCCGGTCGGTTACGTGCTGGGATACAACGGCTCGACTGGCAACGCCCCCGACTATCTACCCCATCTCCACTTCGAGTATCACCCCGGAGGTGGGGCCGCGGTCAATCCATATCCGCTGGTGAAGAGTCTCTGCGGCTGACACTCACAGTTATCCACAGCAGAGGACTAGTCACTGTGCTCATCTCACGAACAGTCATTGCAAAACCACTGGTAGTGGCCAATATTCATGCCTGAACGTGCACCTGGCGAGAGCAGGGGAGAGTGGGGCAGGGAGGCTCCTCGAGAAGGGACCCGGAGCGGGTCCCTTTCTCTCGTTTGAGCCAGATCGAGGCCGCATGGCACGTCGATCGGTGTCTATCGTGCCGCAAGTCCCGACCAGGAGAGCAAACTTGACATCACCTGAGACCCCAGCCCAACCGGCGGGGGCCACACCAAGCCCTTTGGCCGACTGGGGCACGCGCGCCATCGGGTTCGTCATCGACTATCTCCCGATCATCATTCTGAACGTGCTCACCGTCTGGAGCGACGCGCTGCGCTACCTCTCCGGCTTGATCGGTCTCGGGTATTGGGTCTACATGGGGTATCTCGATGGCGTGACCGGACAGACCCCGGGCAAGGCCATGCAGGGAATCACCCTGGTGAACGAGCAAGGAACCGCGATCGGTGCCGGCGCCGGGATCGGGCGCAAGTTCCTCCACATCCTCGACGCCATCTGCTTCATCGGCTTTCTGCTGCCCATCGTCGATGCCAAGCGGCAGACCTTCGCCGACAAGCTGATGCAGACCTACGTCGTCACCGGGGCGGAGAAAGAGCCGTTCGCAGTCGAGTTGTGGTCGCCTCCGCAGCAAGGACGCGCATAGGCCCGGAGCACGCCTCTATGCCGCGCCGTCCTCGAGGTCGGCGATGAGCTTGGCGATCCGCCCTGTGCAAGTCTCCATGTCGGCCGGTGGCACCACGGCCATGACCTTTTCCACGGTGGCGGCCAGCGCCGTCGCCGCCGGCCCGGCGCCTTGTCTGAGGACCACTGGCTTGCCCGTGTCGCCGCCGTCTACCACCGTCTGATCGAGCGGGATCGACCCGAGCAGGGCGACTCCCAACTCGTCGGCCAGCGCTTTGCCCCCGCCCTCGCCGAAGACGTCACCCGACATGTTCTCGATCACGCCCACCACCGGCATGTGGGACCTACGGGCCATGTCTGCCACCCTGATCGCGACGCGTTGGGCGGCGTTCTGCGGTGTTGTGACCACGACCATCTCGGCCTGAGGAAGCATCCTGGTCAGCGCCATCTGCACGTCACCGGTGCCCGGTGGCATGTCGACTATCAAGTAATCGAGCTCGCCCCAGTTGACCTGTTGGAGAAACTGCTCCAGCGCCTTCGACAACATCAGGCCACGCCACATGAGGGCGGTCTCTTCGGAATCGATTATGAGACCCGTCGAGACCACCTTCACTCCGTTGGCCGTCACAGGCTCGATGAGCTTGCTGTCCGCATCGGCCTCGAGACGTCCCGTGGCCCCGATCATTCTGGGAATCGAGAAGCCCCAGATGTCGGCGTCGAGGAGCCCGACCTCGAAGCCCTCGGCGGCGAGCCCGGCCGCGACGCTCACCGACATCGACGACTTGCCGACGCCGCCCTTTCCCGATGCGATGGCGATGACGCGGGTCGTGGAGGAGACCTGGGTCGGCTCGGCGTTCTCCCGAGCGTTTCTCCTCGCTACCGACATCAGCTCCGAGCGCTGGCGCTTGGTCATGGCTGTCGTGCGGATGTCTACGGTCTCGACTCCGGGCATGGATTCCACCCGACGTCTCGTGTCACCTTCTATCTGGTTGCGAAGAGGGCATTCGGCGATGGTCAGGGCGAGCCCGATGTCGATATGGGTGTCCTCGATGTTCACGTCGGTGATCATCCCCAGCTCCACGACATTGCCGCCGAGCTCGGGGTCTCGGACCCCTTCCAGGGTCTTCATGACCTGGTCTCTCGTCACGGGGGACATGACTTCCAGGCTAATTTGCACTATCTCTATACGTGAATGGTCCAGACCAGATTGCCGACGTCGACGGAATGGCTGAGCCCCTTCGTGGCGTTACAATGGTTGAGAGCACAGGTAGGAAACCAATGACACAGATCCTTTCCATCAAGTCATCGCAGCCTCAGAAGACGGTCAATCTCACAGATTCCGCCGTCGAGAAGGTACGCGAGCTGATCGCCAGTGAAGACGAGAGCGGTCTGGCGTTGCGTATGGCCGTGCGTCCCGGCGGCTGCTCCGGTTTCTCGTACGAGATGTACTTCGATGCGGAGGTCGACGAATCCGACATCGTCGAGGAATTCGAGGATGTCAAAGTCCTCGTCGACCCGCAGAGCGCCGAGATGGTCCGCGGCTCCACCCTCGACTACAAGGAGGGCCTGATGGGAGCCGGCTTCGCCATCGACAACCCCAATGTCACCCGCAGCTGCGGCTGCGGCAACTCTTTCAGCTGAAACCTGCCCTTCGGGGCAGGCATCCCCTCAGTGGCTTGCACGTAGGTCTGCGGATCTGCAACGCGAATCGAAGATTCGCAAAGGGACCCGGCTTCGGCCGGGTCCCTTTCATTGTTGGGTACGCTCGCGGGCAAGTCGACAGGAGATCCAACCCATTGCCCAAGACAGTCCCCGACACTCCGTCCGCCCCACAGTCACTGGCGCCGTACTCCGCAGCGACGGAAGCCGCGGGCCTGGTCTTTCTCTCCGGCCAGGTGGGGCTCGATCCAGTCAGCGGGGAGCGCTCACCCGACGAGGTCGGGGCCCAAGCCCATCAAGTGATGCGCAACATCGGAGCGGTGCTGGGCGACCTGGGACTCGGGTATGACGACATCGTGAAGACCACTGTTTTCCTGGCCGACATCTCGGACTTCGACGAGGTCAACGAGATCTACAAGTCCTACTTCGAAGGGCCCTTCCCGGCTCGCTCAGCCGTTCAGGCCGGGGCTCTGCCAGCAGGCTACCTCGTGGAGATAGAGGTGGTGGCAGCACGATGAACTCACAGGAAGTGTTCGAAGATCTCGGGATCAAAGCAGAGAACTCGGGTGTCTTCGCCGGTGGTTGGCTGGAGGCGTCCGGTGAGACGATCGACGTCGTCAACCCGACGACAGGTGAGGCGATAGCCACGGTGACGATGGCTTCCCGAGAGGACTATGAGAAGGTGGCGGCTTCTTCGGCGGAGACCTTCGAGAG
>DASUUP010000227.1:0-3098 GCA_036373995.1 Acidimicrobiia bacterium | reverse complement strand
GAACCCGGATCTCCACCAGGTCGGCAAGCCCCCTTTGTGCGATCCGCTTCTCGGCGTAGGCGGCCTGCTCTTCGGAGAGGGTCATGGCGGTGACCCGGCAGCCCCTCTCCCCGGCGGCGTACTCGGCGAATCCGCCCCAGCCGCAGCCGATCTCCAGAACGGCCATCCCCGGCTCGAGACCCACATGCTCGGCCACAGTCCGGTACTTGTTTCGCTGGGCGTCGTCCAAGGACTGATCTGGTGTGGCGAATCGGGCCGACGAGTAGGTCATGGTCTCACCGAGCCAAGCCCGATAGAACTCGTTGCTCAGGTTGTAGTGGTCGTTCATCGTCCGGACGAGGGGATGTCTTCGCTCGGGGCGGACCCGCTGCCAGACGCGGCGTAGCGGCGAGGTCAGCTTGGCGATCGGGTGGCTGAACCAGGCCGTCTGGTTGGCCACACCCCAGCGAAGCAACGCTCTCAGGTCGTTGGTCTCGACGCCGCCGTCCATGATTCCCTCGGCGAACCCGGTCAACCCGGTTTTCACGATCGAAGGGATGACCGAGTAGTCGTGGACGATCAGGTCTGCGGATGGACCCGTTCTGCCGATTCGGGTCGACTCGCCGCCGGGAAGGGTGAGCTCGAGTGTGCCGTCTCGCGCCAGCCATGAGAAGACTCCGAGCCCGAGCCTCTCGGCGATTCTCATCGGACTGCGCTCCTCGTGCCGACAACGGTGATGCTACTGGCGGATGGGTCCGGGCGAGGATGGAACGTGGCTCCTTTCAGCCAGAGCTTCAACGCCTCCCAGTGAATCGCGGTGACGACCTTCAGGGTCATCAGCGGGTGAGTGAGGAAGAGCCGCACGATGTTGGCGTCGGTCAACTCGAGTCGGGATAGGCGCATCCCGGCGCGGAGCAACGGACCGTCGCTGCCGCGGACTTCGATGGACACCAGCGCCCGCTCCCCCGGATCGTTGATCGCAAAGGCGTAGGCCTGGTCCATGTCATTGTACGGGGAAACGTGCATCTCCTTGTCGAAGTCGTGACGTCGTTCGTCGTCGAGGATGGGCACCACGTAGGCGTGCCGGTCGCCGAAGGTGTTGTGTACCTCGTGGATCACGGCCCTCAAGTCGCCCTCCGGGCCGTAGCAGTACCAGACACTGAGGGGGTTGAACACGTACCCGAGGATTCGTGGGTGGGCAAGAAGTCGGATCGCACCCCCTTCGAGGTCCACTCCGGCAGAAGCCAGGACCTGTTCCACCCAGGGACGAAGCGAAGCCCCCTCACCCGAACCGTGGTCGGATCGGTCGAATGAGAAGAGGTTTCGTCGCCCCACCGAGAACGAGCAGAGGTCCCGATCGAGCACGTCGAGCTCGTCGATGTCGTACAGCATGTAGAAGACTCTGTACTCGAAGTCGTGGCTTACCGGCCGCAGACGGGTGTGACGAACCCGTCCCTGATAGAGCGCCGATCGGAAACTCATTGCACGAGTGAGGCGACAGGCGAAGCCGAGCTGGCCGGGCGAAATGTGCCGTGCCACGGGACCGGGCTGCCCAGGGCGGCGGCTACGTTGAAACCGGACTGCAGTCCATCCTCGTGGAAGCCATATCCGAGGTAGGCCCCGGCGAACCACGTACGGTTCAAACCCTGAATGGCGGCCAGGCCGGCTTGCGCTTCGATGGCGGCGGTGCCGAATTGTGGGTGGGCGTACTCGAAGGTGGCATGGACCAGATCGTCTCTGGGCATGGTCTGCGGGTTGAGTGACACGAAGAGGGGAAACGACGGATCCAGGCTCTGGAGTCGATTCATCCAATATGTGACCGAGGCGCCGGGTTGGGAATGGGCAGTGCCGGTTCGGGACATGGCGTTCCAACTCGCCCAGACCCTCTTGTTCTTCGGCATCAATTCGGGGTCGCTGTGGAGAACCGCGACATTGGGTCCATACTGGATCGACCCGAGCAGTGAACGTTCGATGTCTGTCGCATCGTCCCCGAGAATCATCAAGGACTGGTTCGAGTGGGTGGCCAGGATCACCTGGTCGAACATCTCCACACCATTGACGCTCTCGACTATCACTTGACTACCCGCTCGCACGACACGCCGCACCGGTGAGTCGGTACGTACCCGGTCGGCGAATGGCGAAACCAGGGTGGTCACGTACTCCCGGCTGCCACCGGTGACGGTCCGCCAACCGGGACGGCCCTTGATTTCGATCAAGCCGTGGTTGCTTAGAAAGTCCAGGATGGGACGGGCCGGGAACCGGGAGATCTCATCGTGTCGGGCCGACCAGATCGCCCCGGTCATCGGATAGAGATAGTCCTCTCTGAAACCCGTCGAGAACCGAAAACGTCGCAACAGGTCATCGATCGTCTCCTCCGGTGTGGGGTCGAGATGACTGCCGATTCTTCGGAATCGGTCGATGTCACCCAACATGCGAGCGAAGCCCGGGCGCAGCATGTTCGAAGGTTTGGCCAGGATGCCTGCGAGACTCGCTCCATACTCGAACTCACGGTCGAGGGAGTAGGAGAACGACATGTCGCTGGGTTTTGTCTCGACCCCCAGCGCAGTGAAGAGCCGGGTCAGATTGGGGTAGGTGACCTCGTTGTAGACGATGAAACCAGTGTCGACGGCGACTGGCCCCCGAGGGGTGATGACATCGACGGTGTTGGAATGGCCGCCGATTCGTGCCTCGGATTCGAAAACCGTTATGTCGTTTCGTCTGTGTAGCGCCCAGGCTGCCCCCAGCCCGGAGATACCACTGCCGATGATGGCGATGTGTTGTCCCATGACCCTTGTTCGGAACCGTGTCTGCCAACAGATGTCGTGGGATCGCCATCTGTGATGGCAGGCGGCTTCGAATAACGGCGATGAGCATCAACCTCCGAACCATTCGTTGATGGAGACGCGTCGAATGCTGGCCACCGAGGCGGAAAGCGACGGGTACGTATCATCGGTCCATGAAGCCATGCGCCTCGCGCCGGACGAGGTGACCAACGGTGACGCCGCTCTCGCGGCGCTCGTCGCCGACGGTGACCGAGCAGCTCTCGAGAGGGTCTTCGACCAATACGCCGGTGCGGTCAAGTCGGTGGCCGCCCGCGTCCTACGCGAGGAGGGACTGGC
>DASUUP010000226.1:0-4308 GCA_036373995.1 Acidimicrobiia bacterium | reverse complement strand
GGACGTCACCGTCGACGAGGTCAACGCCGCGATCAAGGCGGCTGCCGAGGGCCCTCTCAGAGGGATCATGGAGTACACGGAGGACCCGATCGTCTCCACCGACATCATCGGCAACCCGCACTCGTCCATCTTCGATGCCAGCGGCACCCACGTGATGGGTGGAAACCTGGTGAAGGTGATGTCCTGGTACGACAACGAGTGGGGATACTCCAACCGCGTGGTCGACCTGATCGAGCGTCTGGCCGAGGTCATAGCGGAAGAAGCCGGCTAGAGCGACCTCGCGCTTCGAATCCGGTGGGCCGAATCGCAAGCTCAGCGGAGGTGCGCTGATCACCCGTCTGTCGGTCCGGCGTCAGTCGGTAGCCCTGACCACGAGGGCGGCCGTCCCCACGATCACCCCGCTGATGGCCACCGGGATGGCACGGGTGCCTGTGAGATCGGCTAGCCAGGCGGCGCCCACCGGGCCCACGGAGTTGCACAGGAGAAAGACCAAGCTGATGAGGCCCATCGCGGTGCCCATGGCCGTCGCGCCGAACACGTTCTTCGAGTGCATCCCCACCAAAGGCGAGACAGCACCGATTCCGAATCCGGCGACCAGGGCGTACACCGCGGCCAGGACCTGATTGCCGGCGAATGCAAGAGCGATCGAGCCGATCCCTATGGCTACGTATGAGATCCGCAGCGAGTTGGCAACACCAAAACGTCGCACCAACGGCATCAAGGGCAGTCGCCCTCCGAGTTGAGCGAAGCCTCGGAACCCGGCCCAGAACGATGCGGCAGCAAGCGCCAGGCCGGCCGAGGTCATGGCAGGTACCTGATAGACGAGGATGGTCCCAACACCCAACCCGGCCAGGGCCTGACTCGACAGGAAACGACGAGCGCGACCGGTGCGCAGAGACTGCCCAACGTTGCCCAGGACTCGCGGCCGCTCGACGTCACCTCGTATGCGAGTGTCGATCGTCCACGCTCCGATCACCAGGACGACGACGGTGGAGATCGCGAGAATTCGCAAGGTCACCCGCCAGTCGAGTTGGGTCACCAGCCACGCGGTAATCGGTATGTAGATGACGCTGGCAAAGGCACCCCAGATCGTGAGGACGGCTATGGCTCGGTCCTCGGCGTGTGGGCTCAGCCTCACGGCAGCGGTTTGCGTCACGTGATAGAAAGCGAGGGAGGCTAGAACTCCCCCGCCGATCGCCCCTGACAGGGCGAAAGCGGCCGCGCCGGTGGCCCCGGCAGCCACCACCAGGGCGCCGCCTCCGAAGACTGCCGCGACGACGAAGACGACACGGCTGCCCCACAGGTCGAGCAGCCACCCGCCCAACAGAGACCCGAGCCCGGCGATCACCGTCGACGAGCTGAACACTGCAGCGACCGCGGGCTCGCTCCATCCCGTGTCGGCGATGATCGGGTCGAGCAGCACTCCGAAGCTGTAGAACCAGGAGCCGTAGACGGCGATCGTGATCAGACCGAGGACGGCAATCCGGCCCCTCGGGATCCCCTCCCTTCTGTTCTGTGCGGGTTTGTCCCGGCTCACGCGTGACAAACCCGCACGGAATGGTTCACGACGCCTGGAGGATCTTCCAGATCTGCTCGGCGGTGACCGGAACCTGGACATCGGCGCCGTCGAGAGCGTCGGACACGGCATTCACGACCGCCGGCGTCGAGCCAATCGCCCCCGCCTCGCCGATCCCCTTGGCCCCGAGGGGATTCGTCGGAGTAGTGGTGACCGTGCTGGCGAGACCGAAGCTGGGAAGCGTGCCGGCCGTGGGGATCAGATAGTCCATGAAGGAGCTCGTCACCAGGTTGCCGTCGCTGTCGTAGAGCACGCGCTCGTAGATGGCCTGGCCGATGCCCTGGGCCAACCCTCCGTGACGCTGACCGTCGGCGAGCATCGGGTTGATGATGTTGCCGGCGTCGTCGACCGCCCACATCCGATCGAGGCGTGGCGACCCCGAGTCAGGGTCTATCTCGACGACGGCCAGATGCATGCCGAACGGGAAGTTCAGGCCCCCCGACCTGAGGTGAATCTCCTCGTCTAGACCCGGCGTCAATCCCTCTGGGACGTTGCCGCGCATCGCCGCGGTGACGATCTCCTCCCACGTCACCGCAACATCGGTTCCGGCCACTTTCGCCTCACCGTCGGCGAGGACGATGTCGGCGTCCGAGGCCTCGAGTAGGTGGCCGGCGATCTTCTTCGCCTTCGTCGCCACCTTCTCCGCAGCGGCATGGCTTGCCGATCCGCCTTGTGCGATGGAACGGGAACCAGAGGTCCCCCACCCATACGGTGAAGTCGAGCTGTCACCCTGTTCGATCTTGACCCAGGAGATGTCCAACCCGAGGACGCCGGCGACCAGTTGCGCAAATGAGGTGCGGTGCCCCTGACCCTGGTCGAGGGTCTCGACGAAACACGTCACGGAGCCATCGGCGTGTACCAGAATCCGGGCGGCGCCCCAACTCTCGAAACCACAGACCTCGACGTAGGCAGCTATCCCGATTCCGATGAGACGCCCCTCTTCACGCGCCGCCTCTTGCTCCCGGCGCAGACCCTCGTAGTCGGCGACTTCGAGCAGCCGGTCGAGGGCTCTGTCGTACTCCCCGGTGTCGTACACATACCCACCGAGCTCCTTGCCGCCGGACGAGGCGTAGGGGAACTGGTCGGGTGCGATGAAGTTGCGTCTCCGCACGTCTGCGGGGTCGAGCCCCGTCTCGCGGGCGACGGCCTCGACGACCCGCTCAATGGTGAGCGTTGCCTCTGGCCGCCCGGCCCCGCGGTAGATGCCGCGTGGTGCCCGGTTGGTCCACACTCCCCGCATGCGCCAGCCGTAGACGGGAATGTCGTAGTTGCCCGTCCCCATGCGCGAGGTGATCTCCATGAAGGAGAGGTAGCGATGACGACACCCCAGATCGATCAAGCTGTCGACCCAGAGAGCCTTGATCTTGCCGTCATTGTCGGCGACGACTTCATACCGGTGGCGCTGCGCTCTTCCATGTCCAATCGTGAGCATATGCTCGCGTCGCGACTCGGCCCATTTCACCGGCCGACCGGTCTGACGGGCGGCGAGGATCGTCAGATACTCCTCCTCGGCCAGATCGAACTTGCAGCCAAACCCGCCGCCGACAAACGGCGTGATGACCCGGACCGAGGACTGTGGAAGGTCGAGGTCGGCAGCCAGCTGCTCTTGCATCAATTGGGGAGCCTGGCTGGCGAGATGAACGGTGAGCCCGTCCTCTTTCCACTCGGCCATGATCGCCCGGTTCTCCATCGGAGCCGGAACAACACGAGGGTGCTCGACGACACCGGACAGCCGGATGTCTCCTTCGACAGCCTCGAAAGCACCCCGATCGCCTCTCGACCGGTCGTAAGCAACGTTGTTGTCCGACGCGAGACCTTCGTGAATCGGTGACGCGTCGATGGCCTCCTCCACATCGCCCACCACGTCCAACGGCTCATAGTCGACAAAGATCAGATCGGCCGCGTCGCGAGCTTTCGCCGCCGACTCGGCGACCACGGCTGCGACCGGGTCGCCGGGCATCAGTGCTCTGCCTTGAACGAGGGGGTAGCGGCGGGGGACATTGCGGTCGGGTCGCGGCGTGGGAGGCATGGCCACGTCGGTGACGTCTTCGGGGGTGATCACAGCCCAGACTCCTGGAAGCTCCCGAGCGGCGTCGGCGTCGATCCCGGTTATCTCGGCATGGGCGAAAGGAGACCGGACGATAGCGAGGAAGAGGGTGCCCGAAGGAGTGATGTCGTCGACGTAGCGCCCGGTTCCCGAGACGAGGGCCGGATCCTCCCGTCTCTGCACGGGAGCGCCGAGAAATGAGGGTATGCCAGCTTCGGTAGTCACCCGCGGCAGGTTAACTGCCAGCGGCGATCCGGCTACTCCAGCAAGGAGAGGACCGTCGATCGAAAGTCGTTCGGCTGGAACGGCTTGGTCACGAAGGCGTCGGCGCCCCCTTCGTTCGCACGTCGCCTCGATTCCTCCTCGGCGTGGGCGGTCAACACCACGACAGGCATCGACACCGTAGCCTCATCTCCACGAATCCGATCGAGCACTTCCCAGCCATCCATGCCGGGGAGGCCGATGTCCAAGACAACGAGGTCCGGTGACTCGGCCGTCACGGCGGCGAGACCCGACTTCCCGTCATCCCGGGTGATGATCTCGAGGTCTGCGGCGCGAAGGCACACTTCGATCAGGCGCCGGATCACTGCGCTGTCCTCGACAATCAGAATTCGTGAGCCCATCTGTCCACCTCAGGTTCGAAGTAGCCCGTCTTTGAAGCAGAACCGATATCGGCAGATGACAC
>DASUUP010000225.1:0-5252 GCA_036373995.1 Acidimicrobiia bacterium | reverse complement strand
TCGCCGAGCATCCCGAGGTCGAGCTGGCCTACCCGACCGTGCGCACCTACTTTGGCGGCCCGATTCGGCTAGACAGGGGTTGATGGACCGACTGATAGACGAGGCAGCTCAGGTGCTCGCACCAGCTGAGCAGATCCTCGTCTTCAGTGGCGCCGGGCTAAGCACAGAGTCGGGGATCCCGGACTTTCGCGGACCCAACGGTCTCTGGACGAAGGTGGATCCCGATGACTTCACCATCGACCGGTACGTGTCCAACCGTGACCTGCGGGTGCAGGGCTGGCGCATGCACCTCGAAGGCGAGCTGTGGGGAGCGAGATCGACCGTCCGTCCGAACACCGGGCACCTTGCGATCGTCCGGCTCTACGACGAAGGGCGTCTCGCCGGCGTCGTGACCCAGAACGTGGACGGGCTCCACTTCAAATCCGGGCTCGAAGACGACCTCGTGGCCGAGTTGCACGGCAATGTCCGCCACAGCCACTGCATGACATGTGAAGCGCGCTGGCAAACCGAGACCGTGTTGGAGTGGGTCGAGGCGGGTCAGGACGACCCCAAGTGCCCGCAGTGCAGCGGCATGGTCAAGACCGACACGATCATGTTCGGGGAGATGCTTCCCGAGCAGGAGGTTCGGCAGGCATCGCTGTTCCTGGCCATGGCCGACGCCGTCCTCGTCGTGGGTTCGACCGTGTCGGTTTGGCCGGCGGCCGACGTGGTCATGCGGGCGGCGGCACAGCAGAAGCCAATCGTCATCATCAACAAGGGAGCCACCGAGGCCGACCACCTGGCCGCTGTCAAGATCGACGCCGGCATCGGCGAGGTCCTACCCGACCTGGTCGCCCGGATCCTGAGCTGACCGGGGCCCAAAACCCCGTTCTGTGAAGGTTTGTCACGCGTGGGGCGGGACTAACCCTCACAGAACGGTTGGGGAGCGCCCTCAACTACGATTTTGAGTATGTCCTCATATTCGCCGCCGCTCGAAGACCACAACTTCGTGCTCAACCACGTGGCTGGTCTCGAGGAGATCTCGAAGCTCAACGGATATCAGCACGCCGACCCCGCCACCGTGTCGACCATCCTCGAAGAGGCGGGAAGGTTCTTCGCCGAGGTCATGGAGCCGCTCAACCGGACCGGAGACGAGGAAGGCTCGACCCTCGACGCCGAGGGTCACGTTCGCACCCCGGAGGGGTTCGGGGACGCGTACGCCAAGTACGTCGAGTCCGGGTGGCCCGCGGCCCATCTCCCGGCGGACTGGGGCGGCGGCGGTCTGCCGTACACCGTCGGCGTCGTCATCCAGGAGATGTTCAAGACGTCGAACATGGCCTTCTCACTGTGCGGGATGTTGACCCAGGGGGCAGTCGAGGCAGTCAGCGCCCACGGCTCCGACGAGCTCAAAGAGAACTATCTGGGCAAGCTGATCACCGGCGAGTGGACCGGAACCATGAACATGACCGAGCCCGAAGCCGGGTCCGACGTGGGGGCGCTCCGCACCAAAGCCGTCAAACAGGACGACGGCACCTACCGAATCTTTGGCACGAAGATCTTCATCACGTGGGGTGACCAGGACTTCACCGACAATGTCATCCACCTGGTCCTCGCCCGCACCGAAGACGCACCACCCGGCACGCGCGGCATCTCGATGTTTCTCGTCCCGAAGTACGTGCTCGACGAGAACGGCAACCCGGGCGAGCGCAACGACTACAAGATCGTCTCGCTGGAGCACAAGCTGGGCATCCACGCCTCGCCCACGTGTGTCATCTCGTTCGGAGACGGAGGGGAAGGAGCCGTCGGCTATCTGATAGGCGACGAGATGGCCGGGATGCGGAACATGTTCACGATGATGAACGCCGCTCGGATCGGGGTCGGGATGGAGGGTCTCGCACTGTCGGAGCGGGCCTATCAGCACGCCGTCGATTACGCCCGTGACCGTGTCCAGGGCCGACCGATCGGCTCCACGTCCAAGGAGAGCGTCGCCATCGTGGAGCACCCGGACGTGCGACGGATGCTCCTCACGATGAAGGCCAACACCGAGGCGATGCGATGCCTCCTGTATGTGGCGGCGCGCTCGGCCGATCTGATGTTCCACGCGGACGCCGAAGAGGTGCGTGAGGCCGAGTCGAAGCGGCTGGCACTGCTCACACCCGTCGTCAAGGCATGGATGACAGACCTCGGAGTCGAGATGACGTCGCTGGGTATCCAGGTCCATGGCGGCATGGGATATGTCGAGGAGACCGGTGCCGCCCAGTACTTCAGAGATGCCCGGATCGCACCCATATACGAAGGCACCAACGGCATCCAGGCGATGGACCTGGTACTACGCAAGCTTCCGATAGACGATGGCGCTGTTCTCGCGGAACTGATCACCGAGATGACACAGATCCTCGGTGAGATGAGCGAGCACGAGGACCTGACTGCGTTCCGTGATGAGCTGACCACTGCCGTTCAGGGCCTTGCCGACACGTCGTCGTGGCTCGGCGAGCGTCTCGCCGCCGGCGACATCGACGATGCTCTCGCCGGAGCGACGCCATACCTCACTCAGTTCGGCACCGTTCTCGGCGGCTGGTTGATGGCGGTGTCCGCGGTGGCTGCCAAGCAACGGCCTGCGGAGTTCTCGAAGGAGTTTCTCGACCAGAAGGTGGTCACTGCCCGTTTCTACGGTGAGCATCTCCTCCCGCGCGCCAACGGACTCATCGAGACCATCAAAGGTGGCAACGAGCTCCTGGCGTCGGCCGACCTCTGATCCCTCTCGGCGGGGACATGGGGGCCACGCCCTAACCTCCCCCTGGTGGAACTCAACTCGAAGGTCATCGTGGTCACCGGCGGGGGAAGCGGAATCGGGGCCGCGATGGCTCATCGCTTCGCCGAGGAGGATCCGGCAGCTCTCGTCATCGCCGACATCGATCTCGATGCCGCCCGCACGGTGGCCGACGGCGTCGGCGGTGACGCTGTCCTGACCGATGTCTCGGACGCGGACGCCAATCGCGCCCTCATCGAAGGCACTGAGGACCGACATGGCCCCGTCGATCTGTTCTGTGCGAACGCCGGGATCGGGATGGTCGGCGATGAGCAATCCGACGTGGCGATGTGGGATCGAATGTGGGGGATCAACGTGATGTCCCACGTCCACGCAGCGCGCCACCTCATCCCCGCCTGGCTGGCGCGCGGCGAAGGCTACTTCCTCGCCACCGTGTCGGCGGCGGGCCTTCTCACCAACCTGAAAGCGGCCCAGTACTCGGTCACCAAGCATGCCGCCCTCGCCTTCGCCGAGTGGCTGGCGGTCACCTACGGCGACGCCGGAGTCAAGGTGAGCGCTCTCTGTCCCCAGTTCGTCAATACTCCACTGCTCACCGACTCCGAGGCCTTCAAGGCATTGGGCGGGAACCACACCCTCGAGCCGGAAGACGTCGCCGATGCCGTAGTCTCGGGATTGCGTGAAGAGAACTTCCTGATACTCCCCCACCCGGAAGTGGAGAAGTATTTCCAGAACAAGGCCAACGATTACGAGCGCTGGCTGGGGGGGATGCGGAAACTGCAACGAACTGTTTTCCCAGACGGATGAATCGGGCACAATCACTGATATGAGCAAACGAAGAGTCGTCATAACCGGAGTCGGCGCCCTGGGTGCACCGGGCATCGGCATCGACGACCTCTGGAAGAACCTCCCCGAGTCGCCCGGTCCCGCTCCCCGCGTCATCGCCAACTGGGACCCCGAGCCGTGGATTCCCAAGCGCGAGCATCGGCGACTGGACAAGTTCACCCAGTTCGCCCTGGTCGCCGCCGACGAGGCATTCGCCCAGGCCGGTGAGTTGGACGTCGACCCGAACAGGGTGACCGTGTCGATAGCAACAGGTATCGGTGGTCTCGAGTCGCTGGAGACACTGGTGCACGAGTCCGAGGCCGAGAACCCCAGAGTCTCCCCGTTCCAGGTGCCGATGATGATGGCCAACGCAGCTGCGGCGGCCATCTCGATCAAGTACGGATTCGGGGGCCAGGTGGCGACGCCGGTCGTGGCCTGCGCCGCCGGCAGCCAGTCGATCGTCGACGGTCTGCGTCAGATCCAGTGGGGCTACGCCGATGTCGCCGTCGTCGGGGGCACCGAGGCTGCAGCACGTGAGTCGGCCCGGGCCGGCTTCCTCGCAGCGCGGGCTCTGTCCACTTCCGGCTATGCCCGCCCCTTCGACATCGATCGGGACGGTTTCGTGATGGGAGAGGGCGCCGCAGTATTGGTCCTCGAGGCCGAGGAAGTCGCCGAGGCACGGGGCGCCACACCGATCGCAACCTTGCTCGGGGGAGCCTCCACCGCCGACGCACATCATGTCACTGCACCCCACCCAACGGGAGACGGAGCGGAGCGGGCCATGCGTCTCGCGATGGAGGACGCAGGGCTGGAGCTATCCGACATCGCGTACATCAACGCCCACGGCACCGGGACCGACCTCAACGACAAGACCGAAGGTGCGGTGATCCAGCGCATCTTTGGAGACGACCAGCCGGCGGTCTCCTCGATCAAGGGCTCGACGGGACACGGCCTCGGCGCCTCAGGTTCGATCGAAGCCGCCATCGTCGTCGAGGCCATACGTCGTCGAGAGCTGCCAATGAACACAGGCTTGACCACTCAGGACCCCGAGATCCCCCTCAACGACATCGTGCGTGAGGTGAGGTCGTGGGAGCCGGGCCCGACGCTCTCCAACTCGTTCGGCTTCGGCGGTCACAACACGGTGGTGGCAATCGGGCCAGTTTGATTCTGCCGGACTCTGGCCGACTGTCCCCGTCGTTGTCGCGCTCTGTCGTGACCGGGGGGCCATCCAACCGAGCATCGCGGCGCGATTGCGTGATCCGGCCAAACAAACGCCGGTCCGGGAGGGTTACGCACGCCTCCCCGGCTCGGAGGTTGGGGTAGCCGCACCAGCCCCTACACTCGATGACAACGGGAGCTCGGTGACACCGGGCTGAGAGGGAGTCTGCAAGGCTCCGACCGCTTGAACCTGAGACGGGTAATTCCGGCGCAGGGACTCGGATCGCTCATCGCTCCCGTAACGAAAGGAGACGATGAGACACACACGCACAATGACCGCATTCCTCGTCGCGCTGGCCATGGTCGTCGTAGCCGCTTGCGGGGACGACGAGCCGGAGCAGACCGGCACACCGGAGTCGCTCACCATCCTGGCCCACAACTCGTTCGCCGATGCCGTGGGCGAGGAGACCTTCGCCACGTTCGAGTCCGAGACCGGGATCGAGGTCAAAGTCCTCGCCGGTGG
>DASUUP010000224.1:0-2464 GCA_036373995.1 Acidimicrobiia bacterium | reverse complement strand
TGCTGCGACGATGACGTCCACGATAGGCCATATCCCAATGGATACCGATGTTTTCCGTCGTTTACGATTCGCGAGGCCGAGGAGGGCTCATGACCACCAGATATCAACTCGACGGCGATGTCGCCATCGTCACACTCGATCGTCCGGAGCGATTCAACGCCATCAACGCGGAGCTATCGGCGTCGCTCGTCGCCAACATGTCTCGAGCCGGCGAGGAGGCGAGGGCGGTCGTCCTGACCGGAGAGGGCAGAGCTTTCTGCTCGGGGGCGGATCTCTCCGGATTCGTCGACGAGTACGAAGAGGGCAGCCCCGATCTCGCCAAGCACCTCGATGAGGAGTTCCATCCCATCGTCCACGCCATCGGGGGATGTGCTGTCCCGGTGGTGGCCGCCGTCAACGGCGCCGCGGCAGGTGCAGGAATGGGACTGGCCCTGGGCTGCGATATCAGGGTCATGGCCGAGTCGGCCTATCTGACCTCGGCATTCACCGCCATCGGCCTGGCCCCCGATTCGGGGACGACCTGGCTGATGCCGCATCACACCGGGACCTCGATTGCACTGGAGATGGCGCTGACCAATCGCCGGATGCCTGCTTCGGAGGCCTTGCAGCGGGGTTTGTGCACTGAGGTCTCCCCCGATGACGAGGTGGTGGACAAGGCCATCGAATATGCCGCCCAACTCGCCGACCTCCCTACCGACGCCCTGGTCACCACCCGTCAGCTGATCTACGGGTCAGCGCGGCTCACCTTTGCGGAGGGACTCCAGGCCGAAAAGAGGGAGCAGGGCCGTCTCGGCAAGACTCCCGAGCATCGGGAAGGGGTCATGGCCTTCCTGGAGAAACGCAAGCCCGACTTCAAGGTTTGATGGACCGCCTGATCGGTCGAACCGAGGCTGGACTTCGCTGAGCGGTGGCTGCAACCCTGCGTTGGCGTCTACGGCCGGACCAGGTAGATGTGCAGGGTGATCTTGCCGCCCGCGCCGTGGCCGAAGGCCACGGCGACCTCGTCGTTGAGCCAGGCGAGGTCTTCGTTGCCGGTCTCGAAGACGATCAGCTCCTTGGGGTCGGCCGACTGGTCCTCGTTGGCGATCGAAACCCCGATCGCCCGATAGGAGACGCTTTCGCGCTTCTCGCCGATGGTGGCGTGGATGTCGAGAGTCATGTTGGCGTCGGAGCGGACCGTGACGTAGTCGACGCCTCTCACGGGACGCTCGCCATCCCAGTGCTCACTGGTGGCAGTGCCCTCGAACGGGAAATCGATCCGCATTCCTGTCGGCGCCTTGCCGATGACGTTCATTCCGAGATCGGCCTCGACGGTGCAGAACTTCTCGAGTGACGGCATGTCGTTCCCTCTCTGAGACGGTAGAAATGATCACGCTAGCCGCGACTCACCAAGCAGAGCCCGGACCTGCTCGTCGCTGGTCTGGGCGAAATCCCGGTACCACACCCCAACCGCTCCGAAGCTGCGTGGTCTGTCGAGGACCACCAAGCGAGACGCCATTCTCTCCAGATGCTCCATCCCCTCCCGAGGAGCCACCGGGACTGCGAGCCACACCGCGGCGGCCCCTTTCTCATGCAACACTTGGATGGCCGCCCGGGCGGTCGAACCGGTGGCCAGGCCATCGTCGACGACGATGGCGGTGTGTCCCACCGGGGAAAGCGGCGAAGCCACCGACCGGTAGGCCTCGACCCTGGATTCCAGCTCTCGTCGCTCACTGCTGACTACGGAGGCGAAGGTCTCTTCGTCGATCCGTGCCAATCTGAGCACGTCCTCGTTTCGGATCACCACGTCTCCCTCGGCGATGGCGCCCATGGCCAACTCGGGCTGAAAGGGGACTCCCAGTTTTCGGACAACGAGAACGTCGAGCGGGCAGTCGAGGGCGCGAGCCACTTCGTAGGCCACTGGAACCCCGCCTCGGGGCAACGCGTAGACCAACGGATCTGATGGATGGAAATCGGCAACCTCAGCCCCCAGGAGCACCCCGGCATGGCGTCGATCGTGAAATCTCATCTCAGCCGTAGCGGCCGACGTATCTCTCCAGCCAGGGCATCACATCGTCGAGATATCCCGACGCCTCGTCCACGGGGAGGGTGCGCCCGGCATAGTTCATCAACATGATCTGGCGGGCGGCGTGAAATCCGTCCAACTGGCTCTCGTCCACGATCGGCCAGGGGGCTACCGCCTCGAATCCCTTTCGGAACGCAGCTCGGATGTCATCTTTCATCTCGCTGTTACGAGACGAGTAGAGACAGATCGAAGCGTCCTGCGCGGGAAGCGCCCACATCGAGTCCTCGAAGTCGAACGCGTAGAGCCTGCTGCTGGCGATGTGGACGTTCCACTCGTGGAGGTCTCCGTGGACCACTTGAGGGACCGCAGTGGCGTAGGAGTCATCGAGGACGCCCTGGGCGAGCTGCATCGCCTTCCTTATGGTTGTCTCCCGGGGACCGGTGAACAGATGCCCATATT
>DASUUP010000223.1:0-3633 GCA_036373995.1 Acidimicrobiia bacterium | reverse complement strand
GACCTGGTAGAGATGACGTTGAAAGCCGAGCAGGGCCGGAGCCGGGTCCGATCCCCATCGTCCGTCACCCTCGACGCCCTCGACCTCTGTGTACTCCTCGGGACGCTCGTAATGTGTGCCGCTCGGGTTGGTCACCCAAGGGACGTGTGGGCTGCGCAGGTGCCCGTAGCTCAGGGTTGGCGGTGAGTCTTCGTCGATGCCGTTGAGCAGCCGCTGCACCCAGTTGATCCAGTCCTCCCGCTGTTGTCCATCCGGCACCGGCAGGCCGGCGACCTCCACTTCTGTCCCCTCGGGCGCGTCGGCTTGACCGAGGAAACCCTTCCAGGCGTTGTCGATGCTGGGAAGTGTGTCCCGGAGGCTGCCCGGGAAAGTGAGGTGGCCATAGACCACTCCGACGTCCTTCAGCAGGTTCCCGAAACGGGCCGGCGCCCTTCCCGCGTAATCGGGGCACGTCTCCTCGGGACAGAGCTCGGCCACCCATTCGATCACGTGCATCTCATAACTGTCGCCGAGGAGCGTGAACAGATTGTCGGGATGGTCGATATACGACGGGCTCTGGCCATCCTCGCCTCTCCGACCCGTCAGGATCGCGGGGACGCTCTGGGTGGTCGCTATCGAGTCGGAGAGGGCGTTCCGGTACCACGTCCCCTCCTCTGCCAGACGGGCGAAGTTGGGAAACAGGGCGTCGTTGATGGTCCCGTCCGGCTCCATGATCGAAGCCAGCGGCATCTCGTCGAGTTGGAACATCAGGACGTGACTGGGAGACCCGACATCGGTTTCGGCGGTCTCAGGTTCGGGCTCTTCCCAGATGAGACGGGCCGTGGCGGAGGTCGACAGGAACATCACGAGGACCACAGGGACTGCAATCGCGGCGACCAAGAAGACCAGGTCGATGGTGCGGGCCAGCCAGAACAAGAACCCGCCCACCAGGAGGGCCAGCAGGATCGCCACCCAGGTCGCGTCCGGCAGCACCTGGCGACTCACGACGAACCCGGAAAGCAAGGCGACCATGCCAACCAGCACCCCGAATGTGATCTCGGGGGCTCGACCACCGATCGCACCGGCGATTGCGAGAGCGCACCACGCCACGACTGGGACGAGCAGCGCCACGATCAGACCGAATGCCGCGATCTCCATCGTGTCGCTCCGGTTCGCCACGAAGACCTCTGGGTTCTTGCCATAGATGTCGAGAAGGGGCGCGACGAAGGCCATGGCACCGAGGCCGGTGATCACGGCAAGACGTCGCCACATGGTCCTGGAGAACACCGTTGACACAGTGCGAAAACGGTACCTAGACCCGTCTCCAATCAGACATGTCCCGCGCCCTGCTTAACTTTCCCGGGTAGGCCCGGCATGTGAAGTACCCGGTCGGGAACCGAATACCACTGCCCGAGCGTCTTACCACCCGAGGAGATGCCACTTGACCGATAATCGCCGCGGATTCCTGCGACGCATCCGGGCACGCATGCGTCTCGTCTGGTTCGTCGCCACCGCGCAGCGGTTGGCCCCCTACCTGGGAATCGCGATTCTGGTGACCCTGGCCGTCTCGTGGCTCACACCGTTCGAGTACGGGCTCGTCCTCAGTGCTGCCCTCGTCGGCGTTTTTCTGGTCGCGCTGGCCCTGGGTGCACTTCTCCTCCCGATCAGTCACTGGGATGCGGCCCGGGCGGCGGAACGAGGCCTCGACGCCCGAGACGCATTCACCACGGCCCTCGAGTTCGACGACTCCAACGACTCTGTCCATCAGATCATCCAACGCAATGCCGACGCTCTGGCGGCCAAGGCGAACCCATCCCGGGCCATACCAATCCAGGCCGACAAGACACGTCTGCGGCAGTTCGCCATGGCCGGTGCCCTGGCTCTCGCCATCGGGCTGCTGCCGCCGCTGGGCTCGACCCCGGCCCTCTCCTCCGACATCGAAGCCGCCATCGCCGCCGAGGCCGACAACATCGAACAACTGGCCGAGGCCGTTCGCGAAGCGGACGTCGAGACTTCTGATGACATCGTCGATGAATTGGAGCGGCTCGCCGAGGAGCTGCGCCAGGCGGAGTCGTTGGAGCAAGCGCTCGAGTCACTCGAGAACGCAGAGAAACGCCTCGAGGGCCAGATCGACCCGCAGTTCCTCTCCCAGAAGGCGGCGGTCCAGGGACTTGCCCGCGATCTCGCCCTTCGACCTCTGACCAGCACCACCTCCTTGGATGCAGCCGATCAACTCGAGGAGCTGGCCAGCACGTTGGAATCGCTTTCGGAACCAGAGCTCGCAGCCCTCGAGGACCGACTCTCCGATCTCGCCAGCAGCCAGGCGGCGGGCAACCCGACGCTATCCAGCCAGCTTGCCGAGGCATCGAGGTCGCTGGCCGAAGGTGATCTCTCCAGAGCGGCCCGGTCGCTTGGCGAAGCCGCCGCCGGACAGGAGTCGGGTCTCACCGGCGCCCGGGGCCAGCAGGCCTTGTCGGAGACACAGCGAGCCCTGGAAGGCGCCCGCGCCCGCCTCGGCGGCAACACCGGTCAGGGTCAACAGGCCCCGGGCCAGGGCCCGGGACAAGGAGAGGGCCAGGGACAAGGCGAGGGTCAGGGACAAGGTCAAGGACAAGGACAAGGACAGGGTCAGGGACAAGGCCAAGGTCAAGGTGGGGCCCCACAGACCGGAGGCGCGTCCGGCGCCATCTCCGGTGTGGCGCCCGGCGACGGCAATGCAGCCGGCCAGGGCGGCCAGGGGACGGTTGGACCGCGCACCGGGGAAGAGTTCGGATCCGAGGTCGGTACCGCCGAGGTATTCGACCCGATCGCCGAGGGCAACGTCTCGGACATACTCCAGGTCGCCATCGACGGCGGGACGGGCGACGGTTCGGTCATCGGGACTGCAGAGGCGCCAACGCAGACGGGTCAGAGCGTCGTGCCCTACGCACAGGTCCTTCCCGAGTACCTCAATCAGGCGGCGGACGCACTCGGTGAGCTGCAGCTGCCACCATCGATGCGCGGCATCGTCCAGACCTATTTCGACCTGCTCGCCGCCGAGGCCCGTTAGGAGGGGCTATGACGAATCTCGAACAGCACGACCTCGAGCGCTACGCGGAAGTGGCCGCAGGCATAGAAGAGGCCGTCGGCCGCAGGATCGCCGGTCAGCCCCAACTGATTCGCCAGACGCTCGTCGGCCTTCTCGCCGAAGGCCACGTCCTCCTCGAAGGTGTCCCTGGCCTGGGGAAGACCGAGCTCGTCAAGGCGTTCTCCGAAGCGATAGGGCTCCAGTTCTCCAGAGTCCAATTCACTCCCGACCTGATGCCTGCGGACATCGTGGGAACACAGGTGCTCAAAGAGGACGATACGGGCCACAGGCGATTCGAGTATCAGGCCGGGCCGGTGTTCACCAACCTGCTCCTGGCCGATGAGATCAACCGGGCCACTCCAAAGACTCAAGCAGCGCTCCTCGAAGCGATGCAGGAGCGACACGTCACGGTGGCGGGCGAGACCCGGGCCCTTCCCCGCCCGTTCCTGGTCCTAGCGACCCAGAATCCGATCGAACTGGAGGGCACCTACCCGCTTCCGGAAGCTCAGCTCGACAGGTTCCTCTTCAAGGTGACGGTCAACCCGCCAACCGCCGATGTTCTCGAGGAGATCCTGAGACGGACGACA
>DASUUP010000222.1:0-2012 GCA_036373995.1 Acidimicrobiia bacterium | reverse complement strand
GACGATGGTCCAGAGCCGGATGGCGTGCTGGTAGCCCTCGACGTCGAAGACCTCCGTGCCGTCGTCGTACAGCTTGACCAGGTTGATCGAGGCCAGGTTGCAGGCGGTGTCGTCGAGGAACATGTACTCCGAGCACGGGTTGGATGCGTTGATCCGCCCTCCGGCCGGGCTGGTGTGCCACTCGTTGATGGTGGTGTCGAACTGGAGACCGGGGTCGGCGCAGGCCCAGGCCGCCTCGGCTATCTGGTTCCACAGATCGCGGGCCTTGACCGTCTTGCGGACGGAGCCATCCGTGCGGTTGATCAGGTCCCAATCACCGTCCTCTTTGACCGCTTCGATGAAGTCGTAGTTGACCCGGACCGAGTTGTTCGAGTTCTGCCCGGACACGGTGGCGTAGGCGTCGCCGTTGAAGTCGGCCGGGTAGCCACCGTGCTGGATGAGCACCTTGGCTTTCTCCTCCTCGGCCTTCTTCCAGTCGACGAACGCCTCGATGTCGGGATGGTCGGCGTCCAGGATCACCATCTTGGCGGCGCGACGGGTGGTCCCCCCCGACTTGATCGCACCAGCGGCGCGGTCACCGATCTTGAGGAACGACATCACACCGGACGACTTGCCCCCGCCGGAGAGGAGCTCGCCCTCGGCGCGGATGGCCGAGAAGTTGGAGCCGGCGCCCGAGCCGAACTTGAAGATGCGTGCCTCACGCAGCCAGAGGTCCATGATCCCGCCTGGGTTCACCAGGTCGTCCTTGACACCGTTGATGAAGCAGGCGTGCGGGGCGGGGCGGCTGTAGGAATCGGGGGACTCGACCAGCTCACCGGTCTCCTCGTCGACGAACCAAAAGCCTTGTGCCGGGCCGGTGATGCCGTAGGCCCAATTGAGCCCGGTGTTGAACCACTGCGGTGAGTTGGGCGCCGCGATCTGAGCGGCGAGCATGTACTTGAGCTCGCTCTCGAAGGCTTCGGCGTCCTCAGTGTTGGCGAAGTAGCCTCCCTTCTCGCCCCAGTGCCGCCAGGTACCGGCGAGACGGTCGAAGACCTGCTTGGCGGACTGCTCCGGACCGGTGACCGGATTGCCGTCCTCGTCGAGGACCTGGTTGCCCTCGTCGTCGACCTGGGGGACGCCGGCCTTGCGGAAGTACTTGGAGACCATGATGTCCGATGCGACCTGGCTCCACTGCGCGGGGATCTCCGCATCTGACATCTCGAAGACGACCGACCCATCGGGGTTGGTGATCCTGGAGTTGCGACGCGACCACTCGAACTCGTCGTATGGGTCGGTTCCGGCTTCGGTGAAACGGCGGGTGATCCGCAGGCCCGTGCTCATGTACTCCTCCTCGACAGGGTCCCGGCATGCCTCCGCTGGCGTGTCGGGGGAAAGTGTCCATTCTCAACTCCAACCACAAGATGTTGTGGTCGGCGGGGAAGTGGCCACTACATCTTGTATGGACTTCAACACTGTAATTACACCGGTGTCATCCGTCAACCACCAGTTTTCCACAGGCCATGAAGGCCGATTGGACACCCCTGAACAGCCAACTGGCAGGGGAAGTAGAGGACGGGCGTGCATGCAGCCGGGGGAAGTGGACCGCAAGATAGACGAGGTCCTCGTCAGGGTCCACCGGTTTGCGTGAATGGTTTTCGCGACCCACGCCGTCATGGCACACTTCACCTGTGACGGATCAATTCGTCGTCGCCCGCAATCCCGACCCCGATTCCAGCCTCCCCTTCCTGGTGAGTCTGCCCATTGACGGAGGCGTCTTTCTCAAGACCAGAGAATCGTGGCCTCGCGCGAATCGGTCTTACTGCCATCCGGTCGACGACTGGCCCGAAGACGCCGAGATAGTAGAACGGGTGTCCGTCAACCTGTGTCGGCGACGAGGGTCGGCAATCGACCTCGTGCTCGATCGTCGAGTGAACTCGAGGAGCCAATTCGTGTTCACTACCAGCAAGGGCCGGGAGATCATCCTCTGGCAGACGGCCAAGGTGACCCGGAAGGCGCGTCCCGGCGCTCGA
>DASUUP010000221.1:0-4026 GCA_036373995.1 Acidimicrobiia bacterium | reverse complement strand
GGACGACACCGATCTCCGGCGCAAGCTTCGCGGCGACTTGATCGCCACTCTGGGCAACCTCGCCGAAGACGAAGAGGTCATCGAGAGGTGCCGCTCGCTGACCAACGAGATCCTCGAAGGACAGACCTTCGACCCCGAAGTGTGCAACGCGGCCCTGACCGTTTACGCCCGCAGTGGCGGCGACGAGGAGCATGTGAGGCTTTGGCACGCCTACCAGGAGGCGCCGACGCCCCTCGAACAAGTTCGTTTTCTCCGTTCGGTGGCGACGGTGGAAAGCGAGGACGAAGCACTCGACACTCTGCACAAGGTGGTCGATGGCGACGTCCGCACCCAGGACGGGTTCTGGGTCTTTGCTCGGCTCCTCGGGGGAAAGGCCGGCCCCGAGGTGTGGGCTAACGCCCGCTCACGTTGGGATGATGTGCTGGCCGCCATGCCCGGTCTCACCAGGAATCGCGTTGTCGAGGGCCTGCCTGCGCTTTCCCAGCCCCAGGTGGCGGCCGATGTGAAGAGCTTCTTCGCCGAGCACCCGCTGCCGGAAGCCTCGCGGGCTCTGGAGCAGAAGCTGGAGCTCCTCGACGCCAACGTCAAGCTGCGAGAGCGGGAGACCGACGAGGTGACGGCTTACTTCACCTGATGTGGCGGCTGGCCAGGGTTTCGATCTGTGCACTCCTGTGTGTCACGGCTTGCACCGAGCCCGAGATGGATCTCGAGGACGCGGCTCAGCTCACGGATCACGCCCAGGAGATTCGGGGAAGTTGGATGTTGGAGAGTTACACGGTCGACGGCGAAGGGGTGGATATCGCAGTCGACGTCAACACGTCACACGTGCCGGTCTTGGTTTTCGACGACCAGGTGAGCGGTTCCGTCGGCTGCAATCAGATCGAGTCGAGTTTCGAGACGCCATACGACGTGGAGAACCGGATACTCACGATCGGTGAGCTCATCATCGAGGCGGCGGAGTGTGCACCACTGGACCTAATGACCACGGAGACGGTTCTGGTCAATCACGCGCTCTGGTCCGGCGAGGACATCCACCTCACAATCGTTGAGGGCGTCATGATCTGGGACGTCGGCAACGACACCTTCAGATTCCAACGCGCGCCATGACAAAGGCCCCCGGCGGCCGCCAGGGGCCTTCATTCTCGAGCCAGTCAGAGCCCTACGTGGCTCTGGCTACCTGAGGTCGTAATGCTCCTACTTGAGCTCGACGCTGGCGCCGGCGCCCTCCAGGGCTTCCTTTGCCTTGTTGGCGGTCTCTTCGTCGACGCCCTCCAGCACGGCGGCGGGGGCACCGTCGACGAGATCCTTGGCCTCCTTGAGCCCGAGACTGGTGAGCCCGCGGACTTCCTTGATGACCTGGATCTTGGCCGATCCGGCCTCGGTGATCACGACGTCGAACTCATCCTTCTCGTCGGCTACGGCGGCTGCGGCATCGCCACCACCGGCACCAGGGGCGGCCGCCACGGCGACAGGCGCGGCAGCGGTCACGTCGAACTTCTCTTCGAAAGCATCGAGAAACTCCTTGAGTTCGAGGACGGTCATCTCCTCGAAGCTGGCAAGCAGCTCGTCAGTGGTCATTTTTGTCTTGGCCATTTGTCATTCCTCCTCGGCCCGGTCGGCCGCGGTGTCTGCGGGCTCGTCCGCCGGCAGGGACGCCTCTTCGACGTCGCCCCCGACGAATTCGCCCGACTCTTTCTTGTCCAGAAGCTGTGAAAACATCGACGCCGCGTTTCGATTGAACGAAGCGAACAATCCGGCTGCCTTGACGAACGGCGCCTTGGCACCACCGGCGATCCTGCCCAGCAGGACTTCTCGGGGCTCGATCTCGGCGAGCTTCGAGATCTCCTCGGGGCTGAGGATGTTTCCGGAGAGGTAACCCGCCTTCAGGACGAAGACCTCGTGATCCTTCGAGAAGTCCTTCAGCGCCTTGGCGGTCGACACCGGGTCGGTGTTGGCGAAAGCCAGAGCCGTTGGCCCGGACAGATACTCCTCCAGACCATCGATGCCGGCGTCTCCGGCGGCGAGCTTGGCCAAAGTCATCTTGACGACTTTGTACTCGGCGCCGCTCGCCCGCAGGGCGGCACGCAGATCCTGAACGGCCTGGACGGACAGCCCACGGTACTCGGTGAGGAACACCGCTCGGGCGCCCTCGAGTCCTTCTCGGATGTCGGATACAGCTTGGACCTTCTCTGGTCTTGGCATGTGCGTCTCCCTAGACATCAACTAAGCCCCTCGGCGGAAGACAAGGGGCTTCGCGAAGCGAACCTGCGCTGGCGGGTTGGTAACCCCTTAGGTCCAATCGGACACCGGCGGTCTTCGGCCGAGGTATTGGAGTTGCGGCTCGAATTGTATCCGGAACCGGGTCGTCCGCAATTCGGCGTAGGTTGCCGTCATGGAGTCCGGCTATGTCGCCAACGACGTCTGTGACATCTACTACGAGTCACATGGCTCCGGCAGGCCGATCCTGTTCCTCCATGCCGGGGTGGCCGACTCCAGGATGTGGCGTGATCAGGTCCGCCTGGAGGGTCACAGGAGCTTGGTGTTCGATCAGCGGGGGTTCGGCAGGACCCAGTGGGCACCCGGGCCATACTCCAATCGCGATGACGCGCTTGCGGTCCTCGACCATCTCGAGATCGATTCGGCGGTCGTGGTCGGCTGTTCGAACGGTGGTGAGAGCGCAATGCAAATGGCTCTGGTAGCCCCGGATCGGGTCTCCGGTCTGGTACTCGTCGGCGCGGCGCCCCGAGGGTGGGAACCCGAGGAAGGCTGGAACGACGACCCGTTGTGGGACGAGGCTGTGGCGGCGTTCCGGGCCGGAGATCTCGACCGGGTGGTCGAGATCGACATACAGATGTGGCTGGTGGGCTCGGGACGCTCCATCGACGACACCGATCCGGAGCTGATTGAGCTATTCGAGATGATGGATCGGTTGCCAACGACAACCGAGACCGAGCGCGACGAGTACACACGCACCCTCGATCCGCCGACCAACGACCGGCTCACCGAGATCTCCGCCCCGACATTGGCGGTCGTCGGAGCGCACGACCACCCGGACATTGTGACGGCGGCTGCGTACATCGCCGAGCATCTCTCGGACCGTGACGCCGTGATCCTGAGAGACGCTGCTCATCTGCCCTCCCTGGAGGTACCGGAAGCGTTCAATACCGCTCTACTCGGCTTTCTGACGTCGATCTGAGTCGATTTCCATATTTTCCCTGGACACCATGAGCGGCACGCGCGACACTTGACTAGTTGAAAACAGGGGGTCTCCGTGTGCCGGGCGGGTTCCCTGACCGCCCCCGCCCGCTACCCGGACCCGAATATGTGAGGGCCGCGTTCAGCCGGCGAAGAAGACCAGCCCCTACCCTGGTCCACAGACGAAAGTCGTCGGCGGCGTGCGGACGGTGGACCTGGCAGCCGATGCCCTCAGCCCACGGATGTACCGGGCGCGGAGATCCCCCTAGTTTCAGCCAAAGAAAAGCCCCCGATTTCGGGGGCTTTTCTACGCCGCTTTGCTGTCGTTACAGAGCGTTCTCCGCCATCTCCTCGAGACGGGCGGGGTCGACCTTGACTCCGGGCCCCATCGTCGATGAGACGGTCATCGCCCGCATGTAACGCCCTTTGGCGCCGGCCGGCCGTGCCCTCTGGATCTCGGCGGTGAGGGCCGTGAGGTTTCCAAAGAGCTGGTCGATCTCGAAGGAGACCTTGCCAATGGGCACGTGCACGTTGCCGTAACGGTCGTTGCGGTATTCGAGCTTTCCGGCCTTGAATTCCGATACGGTCTTGCCCACATCCTGGGTGACGGTGCCCGACTTGGGGTTGGGCATCAGTCCTCGGGGCCCGAGGACGCGACCCAGCTTGCCAACCTCCGACATCATGTCCGGGGTGGCGATGGCCACGTCAGCATCCAGCTCCTGACCGCCTTGGATGGCCTCGACCAGCTCAGAGCCTCCGACGATGTCGGCTCCGGCCTCTTTGGCGTCGTCCTCCTTGTCAGGTGTGCAGAAGACGGCGACCCTGACGTCT
>DASUUP010000220.1:0-2682 GCA_036373995.1 Acidimicrobiia bacterium | reverse complement strand
CGCCGGGCTGCCACCAGCTCGCCCACGTCGGCGAGGGCCTCGGCAGCGGCATCGGCGGCATAGGGGTCGAAGTCGTCGAGGGCCCGGTACAAGGCGTCGATGCCGTCCGGAGCCCGGGCGAGCGCGGCAGCCGAGTTACGTCTGACCCAGAAGCTCTCGTCTCGCAGGGCCATCGACAGCAGAGGCGTGGAGGATGTGTCGAGAATCCCTCCGAGGGAAGTGGCCGACTTCGCCCTCACCTGCCATCTCTCGTCCTGGAGCATCGACTGGAGCTTCTGGGCGCTGTCGGGGCTGGCGATGTCTCCCAGCGCTTCGACGGCGGCGATGGTCATTTCGAGGCTGGGGTTCTCGTCGAGGATCATGTGAATCGGCTCAGCCGCGGCAAGGTCGTGAAGACGACCGATGGTCCTCAGCGCAAGAGCGGGACCGGCGTCTTCCGACCGATGATTCACCTTGACATAAGCGAGCAGCGGCCAGGTCGCTCTCGTGCCGAAGCCGACGAGAGAGTCTGCGAATCGAGCCCGCACCGGTGTGTCCTCGATGGCGAAACGGCTCACGATGTGGTCGATGGCCGGAGTCCATCCGATTCGAGCCAGACCACGCGCGCACTCGATCCTGATGTCCGGTTCTCGATCGGTGAGATGGCGGATCATGGCTCCCGCCGCTGACTTGTCTCCGATTTCGGCAAGAGCCACCGCGGCTCGCAGACGCCGTCCGAGCGAAAAGCGTGACTCGAGCCGGCGAACCAACCTGGCGGTCACCCCATGCTCGGCGACGATGGCCTCGAGGCTCGCCAGCTCGTTTCCCGAAAGCACCTCCCGCACGTCGATCAGAGCGTCGAGGAACGCAGGGTCCTCGGCCATCCGTGGTGTGATGGGGTCGGTGCAGTTCTCGTATGAGATGTGGCGGCTGAGGACGCTCAGGTACCCCTCACGTCGGCGGTCGTGTTGGCGCACGCGGCGGCGGTGGACGGTCTTCAACCCCACCAACGAGAGGAGAAGCACGACGTCGAGCACGTAGATGGCGAACGTGCCGATCTCGGCGATCCGGATATCGACCATTCCGGCTAGTTATCGGCCGGTTGGTGGCTCCTGTGAAGGAGAACGACGCCCGGCGAGCGAGAGCTCCTGGCCGTCTAGAGGCGGGTTTTGATGCGGGCCAGGAGCTCGTTCATCTCGAAGGGCTTACGGATGTAGTCGACTGCCCCACGATCCAGGCTCTCGGCCGCCGTGGTGCCGTCGTCAACCCCGGTGAGCATCAGCACGGGCACCTCCACCCCGTCGTCTCGGAGCTGCTCGATCACGTCCAGGCCGAGGAGACCTGGCATCAGCTGGTCGAGGATGATCAGGTCGAACCCGCCATCTCTGGCCATCGAGTGGGCGGTTGGGCCGTCTTTCGCTGTCTCGACTTCGTAGCCGGCCCGCCCCAGGGCGGTGCGAAGCAGGGTTCTTATGGTCTCTGAGTCGTCGGCGACGAGGATCTTGGGCATCCCAGGAAGAGGCTACCGCAGACCCTCGCCCCCGAGCCCGCCTTGTCGATCGAACATGTGTTCGATATGATTGATCGCCCTCAGATTGGAGTCAGTTTTGCGAATCGAGGGTGTTTCGACGGCTGGTGTCGCTGCATCCATCCCGGATCTCGTCGGGGTCGTCGCGTCGAGCTCGAATGGTCTTCTCGACCTCCAGCCCGGCCGCATCACCGAGCTGGTCGGTGATCCCGGGACCGGTCTCACTCGTCTCGGCCTGGAGCTGGTGGCTCCCTATTCGCTACAAGCACCGGTGGTCGCGCTCGACACCAGGGGGTGGATCTCACCGGAGGCGGCGTGGGAGACGGGTGTCGCCAGCGATCGGTTCGTGGTGGTCAGATGTGGCGACCCGGTGCTGTGGGTCAAGGTCATGGCGTCGCTTCTCGAGGGGGTGCGTGCCGTGTATGCCGAGGTCCCGGCCCGGACTCGTGATCACGATCTACGGCGTCTCGCCGCCCTTGCTCGGGCACGAAGAGTCGCGGTGGCGATGCGAGCCATGGGTAATGGGTTGCCCGGTGGCGTCGCCTATCTCAGATTGAGGGCGTTGGGGGTCACCTGGGAGGGGGCCGACCGCGGCCACGGGAAGCTGACTCGCCGTCGCCTCGTCCTGGAGGCGAGCGGGAAGGGAGCAGCCGGCACTACCCGGCGTTTCGAGGTGGAAGATGAAGGCACGAACGTTATGCGTGTGGTTTCCGATGTGGTCGTTGACCAGACCAGACGCGCCGTCGGGTGAGCCGGTACTGGTAGTAGACGATCGGGTCACCGGGGCGACGATGGACGTCCTTGATGCAGGGGTCTCACTGGGGATGCCCCGTCGCGAAGCCGAAGCGCTGGCTCCGTTTGCCACCGTGCTGAATCGGGACGTCGGGGAGGAGACTCGGCGTTTCGAGCCCATAGTGACCGTCGTCGAGGACCTGGTGCCCCGTGTGGAGGTGGTGGCGCCCGGGCTGTTGTTCGTCCCCGTGGCCGGTGCCCTGAAGTTCTACGGAGGAGAGGAGGAGCTGGCAAGCATTATTGATTCAGCCTTACAGAGCGGAGGTAGGGAGTTCTCGGAGAAAACTCCAACCTGCCCGTCAGGGGCAGGCGTCGCCCCCCCTGAATATTTGCTCGGCATCGCAGACGGCCCTTTCGCGGCGCGGTGGGCGGCGGCGACTGCT
>DASUUP010000219.1:0-5727 GCA_036373995.1 Acidimicrobiia bacterium | reverse complement strand
GTCGCCTTCCTCCCCTCCAATAGTCCCGCGGCGCCGAGGATCAGGCTGCCCGTGCCCGTGGAGGCGATGATCGAGGCGTTCTTCGTGGCGGACCGCAGATAATCCAAGAGGTCCGAGTCCTCGCCCACTGTTGCCGCCCGGTCGCCTCCTACCACGAAAAGCACGTCGGGGTCCGGTACCTCTTGGAAGGTCTTCTGAGGAGAAAAGTTGAGCGGTGTGCTCGACGGGATGGAATCGGTGGTTGGCCCAACAACGACTGGTTGGAGAGATGACGTGATGGCGGCGGCCCCCCATACGGTTTGGGCACCAACGAGCTCAAGAAGGGAACAGCCCGGATAGGCGACAATCGCCACTTGCTGTTTCCGCCCCGTGGCCGGCTTCCCTTCTCGGCTTCGATCAAGGGACGTGGTGGTCCGCATGCTTTTCTCCCTCATGTGACAGCGGACCGGGTCCGTGTCTGGTCGAGGATCCGGCGCACGGCGTCTACCACCAGCTCCGGCTGATCGAGCTGGATGGCATGTCCGCTCTCTCTCGCCACGACCAATTCCCCCTTGGTGCTGAGTGCGGCCAGCTCCGCTTGGAGTTCCTGCCACACCTCCTCGTAACGGTGTTCGACCTCAGGGGTGATGCCCGGGCTCTTGGGTAAGGGGGCGGGTTTGCCATGGCTGACGACGATGAGAGGAAGGTCACCCAGGGCGGGAGCAGACCTCACCTGGTCCTGGCTCTCGACCAGCCCTCGTTGTTCGGCCACCATGGTGGACATGACCTTGCGACCCGAAGCGAGCAGGGCTCGGGCGGTGGCAGCGTCCCTCTCGGGCAAGTCTGCCTGGAGGGGGATCTTCGAATGGAAGATGGCCGGGATCCCGGTCGAGAGCAGATAGCCGACCAGGGACATCATGCCGGTCATCTTCTCCAGGTCGACATTGGCGACTGCTTCTTGGGGGAATCGTTCCATCTGGTCTTCGTGGGCGGAGTCCAACAGCACCATTCCGGCGACCTCTTCCGGATGCATCGACGCGTAGAGGCGGCTCACGAGGCCCCCGAAGGAGTGAGCCACCAGCACATACGGCCCTGGGATCTCGGCGGCGCCGAGCAGGGCCCTCAGCTCGTCAACCATCACTTGGGCGGTCCGAGGATGGGGACTGGCGTCGCTCCACCCGTTCCCGGCGCGGTCGTAAACACAGACACGGCTGAACTCAGAGATTTCGGATTGCACGCGGGCCCAGGCGAGGAAGGTTTCCACACCGAGCCCACCATCCAGGATCACGGAGGGAGGTCCCACCCCTTTACAGTCGAGATGGAGGCGGTAGCCACCCACATCGACCAGCCGGCCTGGAGGGGGATGCTTGACCTTGAGCCGGGTCTTGGCGATGGCCCCGGCCACCCCGACCCCAGCCAGGATCGCTCCGGCCACGCTGGCGGCGAGGAGACCGCCGGTCATCGCACCACCTCGAAATGGGCCATCATCCCGGCAGCGTGATGCTCGAGGATATGACAGTGATACATCCAGCCACCCGGTCGGTCGTCGGGCAGCCAGGCGATGCGAACCCTGCCCTTGGTCGGCACATTGACTGTGTCCTCCCAGGAGAGAAACGGGGGCGGTTCGTCGTTGACATTGAGAACCTGAAAAAAGAAACCATGCAGGTGGAAGGGATGATCCATGCCGGTGTCGTTGACAATGTCCCAGACTTGGAGCTCTCCGACCCGAACCGGTTCGGCATGGTGGTGGGACTCGCCGTCGACGCGCCAGTCGACGCCACGCCGCAAGCTCATCCGGCCCTCCAGATGGACCTCTCGAGACGGCTGAGCGTCATCGTCCACGAGCCGTTCGATCTGCCGGAGGGTGGAAGGTATGTGGGCGGCCGAAGGTCCAGGGGTGCCAACACGGACCGTTGCGTATGCGCCTCCTGGCTCGCTGATCATGCCTCGGTTGTACGGGAGGGCCTCTATCCCGATCGTTTCGCCTTCTTGAAAGGGCCCGACGGCAAGGTCGACCCGATCGCCAGGGGTCAACAGCACTTGCCTGGCTGGTTTTGGGACGGTGATCAGTCCGCCGTCGGTGCCGATGAGGGTGAACTCTCTGCCACCGAGCGAGAGAAGCACATAACGGGAGCTTGCCGCGTTAACCAGCCGCCACCTCTCCAATTGCCCGGCGGCCATCTCGATTGTTGGCTCGATCCTGCCGTTGACCAGCCGGGCGTCACCACGGCGCCCGTCGTGACGGTCCTTTCGTCCCCCGAACGGGGCCAGATCCCCAGCGCGGTCCAGCTTGACGTCATCGAAGACAAGCACTCGTTCCCCGTCGAAGACCGGGTCGGCCGGGTTCCGAACGACGAAGGCGCCGTAGAGACCCTTCTCGAGTTGAGCGGTCTCGTTGGTGTGCGGGTGATACCAGAAGGTCGCCGCGTCGGGAACGACGAACCGGTATTCGAATGTCTCCCCCGGCTGCACCGGCCGCTGAGCCATCTCGGTGCCGTCCATCGCCGCCGGAACACGGAGACCATGCCAGTGGATCGTGGTCGGCTCGGGAAGAGCGTTGGTGAGTCGTATCACCAAGCTGTCGCCCAATTCGGCCTCGATAACCGGCCCGGGAACCCGTCCGTTGAACCCATATCCGGAGACGATGTGGCCGGGAGCCACCTCCCACTCGATCTCACGTGCCTCCAGCTCCACCGCTACAACAGACGGCGTCGGCTCTTTCAACGTCTGCACGGGGTCAGCCTCCTCGATCGGATGTGTTTCGACTGGGCCAATCCGGGCCACATCAGGGTGCAAGGTGCCACACGATCGCAGAGGCGACATCGTCGATCTGACCCGACGCCGATAGGACATTCGTCGTGTCATCACGCGGCTCCGACCGCCGGTGAGCCTATGTTGGTATGGGTGTCGGTAGATGAGAGACCGTGAGCGAACGGCCTTTGGATCCGAGCTCAACGGCCAGAGGAGGGTCGGCGAGTGGTGCTGAGCGACGTCAGGATGCACTCATCCAGGCAGGAATAACTCTTGCATCAGAGCTCTCTCTTCCCACCGTCCTTCAGAAGATCGTGGAATTGGCCTGCAGCGTTGCAGACGCAAAGTATGGAGCTCTTGGAGTTCTCGGCCCGGGCGGATCCCTCGAGGAGTTCATCACCACCGGCATCTCACCAGAGCAGAGACAAGCGATCGGACGCCTCCCGGTCGGAATGGGGGTTCTCGGCTTGCTCATCTCCGATGCCCGCCCGCTTCGACTTACCAGGATTCAGGACGATCCCCACTCTGTCGGTTTTCCACCCGATCATCCTCCGATGACCTCATTCCTCGGAGTGCCGGTCATGGTCCGGGGCACCCTCTACGGCAACCTCTACCTGACCGAGAAACGGGGAGGTTCGGAGTTCACTGAGATGGACGAGACAGCCGTCGTCACCCTCGCCGCTCAAGCCGGTGTAGCCATCGAGAACGCCCGCCTCTTCGAGGAGGCACAACAAAAGCTTGCCTGGGAAGAACGCAACCGTCTGGCGCGAGAGCTACACGATTCGGTGTCACAGGCGCTTTTCTCAATGACCCTGCAAGTCCGTGCCCTTCAGCTCGCCTTGGACAAGCGCGAGGAAGACAGATCACTGCTGGCTGAACGCGTGGAACGACTCTCCGAGCTGACCCAGGGTGCCCTTGCTGAAATGAAGTCGCTGATTTTTGAACTCCGACCCGAGGCACTTCGTGAGGAAGGACTGGTCAACGCGATCCAGAAGCATGCTGAAGGGCTCGCCGCACGCGAGGAACTCGGGGTCGAGTTGGATATCTCTGCACCACCCTGGCCACTGCCACCGGATTTCGAAGAGCAGGTCTTCCGCATAGCTCAGGAGGCGCTCAGCAATGTCGTCAAGCACGCCGCAGCCGAGAAAGTCGTCGTCCGCCTGGCTGTCGATGATGCCGCTGAAGAGTTGATGTTGGAGGTCTCCGACAATGGGATCGGTTTCGATCCCACGGTCCGCCAACCCGGTCATCTCGGTCTGGGCACGATGAGAGAGAGAACCGAACGCCTAGGTGGACGGATCTACATCGATACGGAGCAGAAGAAGGGCACGACGGTTCGGGTGGTAGTTTCAACGACGCAGAGCCCGCCGGGTTCCGACGATTATGACGGCCAGCGAAACCGCCACTGACGACCCTGATGGGGTCCGGGTATTTGTTGTTGACGATCACGCAATGGTCCGCCGGGGGGTCGAAACCTTCCTCGACATGGTCGACGGCATCGAGCTCATCGGAGAAGCGGCCGACGGCGATCAAGCGATTCGGCGCATAGCCCGCCTCGAAGCCGACGGAAATCCTCCCCATGTCGTCCTGATGGACCTCGTCATGCCAGGGACGAGCGGCGCATCGACAACCGAGACCCTCATCAAAAGGCACCCTCATCTTCGTATCATTGCAATGACCAGCTTCGCCGAGACGGCCCGGGTGCACACCGCCCTTCAGGCGGGCGCGGCCGGATTCATCCTCAAAGACGCCGAAGCAGACGAGCTAGCAGCAGCCATACGCGCAGTCAGCCGCGGCGAACTCCACCTCGATCCGGCTGTGACAAGAGAGCTCATCCGCTCCCTCCAGGAGTCCTCGAGGACCGCGGCCGAGCGTCTCACCGATCGAGAGCAGGAAGCACTCGCGCTCCTGGCACAAGGGCTATCCAACCTTCAGATCGCAGAATCGCTGTTCATAAGCGAGCGCACCGCTCGAACACATGTGAGCAACATCATCATGAAGCTCGAAGTGGAGTCCCGAACCCAGGCAGCCCTATGGGCCATCCGGCACGGATTCGGTAACTGGGAAGGATCCGGGACAAACAACTCGTCCTCATAGAGACGATCATCCCTACCCGACAGATCGGCGAAGTATCAGTATGTGAGTGCATCCCCTGAGAGAGTGAGCAGGCGTGGGCGCCATCGACGATTACTCGGGCCAGACTCGAACGAGGTCTGTTGTCATCGTGGATGATGACACTCGGGTCCGCAGTGCCCTTCGAACACTGATCGACGGCTCGCCCGAACTCGCGGTGGTCGGTGAGGCCACCACACCGGCAGAAGCGCTTGAAGTGGTCGCCACAGCGGATCCAGACGTCGTGGTCCTCGACATGCTGCTACCACAGGCATCGGACGGACTGGGCCTCACCAGAACGCTGAGCAGCGAGGGACGAGTCGTCGTGGCAATCAGCATGCTGGCCTCACTTCACCAGGAGGCGCTCGCAGCCGGTGCGAAAGAGTTCCTTGAAAAGGGTGGCGACGGAATGACGAAACTGCATGAGACGCTGCGTTCGGTCGGCCGGTGATCAAGAGGTTCTGTCGGTTCCGTAGATTCAGACCCGCCCTCGTTCCCGAAGAGAGCCCAGGAACCGCCTCATCGGTCGCTTGCTCGATTGGAGGCGACTGGCTGGGGGCCAACCTGACCTGGTCCGAGAGCCGTAGCGGATGGATTCGACCAGGACCCCCGGCGGACTCATCGCCGGACGACACTGTCAGACAAGTACGATTTTTTCCGTGACACGGCGTCTCAGTCTCCGGGAACTCGCCGATGAGACCGGCGCCGACGTCTCATTGCTCCAACGTCTGGCCGACCTTGGTGTGATCAGACCCGGCCCCGGCGGGAGCTTTCACCCCGGAGACGTAATAAGGGTCGATGCCGTCACCTCGTTTCTGGACGCCGGAGTCTCACTGGAGAAGATCGGCGAGGCAATCGAACACGATCTCTTCACCTTCGAATACC
>DASUUP010000218.1:0-4529 GCA_036373995.1 Acidimicrobiia bacterium | reverse complement strand
GATCCCACGTGACTCTTGCGCGGAACGGGCGTTCTCCCCTATACGCCCGCACCACGAGAAATCGCGCGTCGATTTGGCTGCGCTAACCAACCCTTCCCCCTGAGGGCGCCACCAGATAGAATAGGAGCGGGCTCCCGTCAGGGATGGGCTGTGAGGCTCAGAGAAGGAGCTGACATGCCTAAGCGACAGACCGGATTGGTGGTCGGGAAGGACTTTCGGCCGCCTGATGGCGCCCAGCCACTGGACTGGTGCTATCTCACCGTCGACATCTCCGACGAGGAACGGATTTCGGTGCGTGTCCGTCGAGATCACATCTCCCGAGCCGACGTTGGCGATGTGGTGGTGTTCAGGCGCCCCAAAGACGAGAACCACACCGTTTCCCGTTTGACCCGGGTAGGAAGTGATCCCGGCCTCTTGCCACCGGTCGACAGGTCGAGTTCAACCATTTAGGACGAACGAGACAGCATGACATTCAGGAGGCGGCGAATGCTCGCGGCTCTTCCATGAACCAGCCGTGATGCGCCTCCGTGAGATACACCTAGTGGGCGTCGGGGTGTGCCGTCAGGTACCGAGAAGGGTTCTCGAGCCGTTTCGACGTTATCTTCGCTCCCATGACCCCCGACCAGCTGGCCGATCTCAGAATTCCGTCCGACCCGCGGCTCTCGCCTGACGGCGAGCGCGTCGCCTACGTCGTCTCGCAGCCAAACTTCGATGACGACCGGTACGATCGGGCTCTCTGGATCGACGATCGCCAGTACACGAAGGGACCCGGCGACACGGCCCCCCGATGGTCGCCCGACGGCTCCCGAATCGCCTTCCTCCGCGCCGAGGATGGCGATCCTGCTCAGATCGCGGTGATCCCCATCGAGGGCGGCGAAGCTCGCATGTTGACCGACTTCGAGCTCGGCGTGGAGGCGCTGGAATGGTCACCCGACGGCAACCGTCTCGTCGCGGTCGTCGTGGAGTGGACCGAAGACTGGGCCGGCCTCGACGAGGACGAGCGTTCCCGTCGTCCGCGGCGGGTCAAATCGGTGCCCTACCGCTTCGACAACAAGGGCTGGACACATGACCGCAAGCGGCATCTCTGGATCATCGACGTCGAAGGAGACGATGATCCGAGACGTCTCACCGACCTGCGCTTCGACGAAGAGTCGCCCGCCTGGTCGCCGGACGGCAACAGGATCGCGTTCATCTCAGACCGGGATCCGGGTCAGGGTTTGGTCTCTGGGAATGACGTCTGGGAGATCGATGTGTCCAGCGGTGAGGTGACCCAGGTCACCGATAGGGGATTCTGGGGGTTCACCTCGTATCGACCCGACGGCGTCCTACACGTCCTGGGCAATACCGACTCTCGCTATCCGGTCGAGTTCTACCTTTGCCGGCGCGAAGAAGACGGTGGGCTGACCAACCTCACCGGTCACCTCGACCGGGGCTCGGTCTCGCTGGCAGCGGGGCCCGCCTCGGTCCGTTGGCACGGTGACGACGCGGTGATCGGTCTGGAGGACTCCGGAACATACGGCGTCATCGAGGTGTCTCCCGACATGTCGTTCGAGACTCTGGTGGAGGGTGAGCAGGTGGTCACCGGCTTCGACAAGGCCAGCGGCCGTCTCGTCTACACGGCCTCGAAGTGGAGCTCTCCGGGAGAGCTGTACTCGGACGGTTCCGCCATGACCCAGCTCAATGAGGGTCCCGTTATCGAGCTAGCCGAGCCCGATCACTTCAAGGTCTCATCCGATGGCAACGAGGTCGACGTGTGGGTCTATTTACCGGACGGGACGGACGACGTTCCTCTACTTCTCAACATCCACGGTGGACCGGCTTCCCAATACGGGTTCGGGTTCTTCGACGAGTTCCAGGTCTACGCGGGGGCGGGATATGGCGTGGTCGCCTGCAACCCACGAGGGTCTGCCGGCCGCGGCCGCGACTTCGTGTCGGCCGTGAAAGGCGCAGGCTGGGGCGTCGTCGACCATGCCGACGTGTCAGCTGCTGTGAATGCTGCCCTGGAGAGACACCATCGCCTCGACGCCGACCGGATGGGTGTGATGGGAGGCTCCTACGGCGGGTTCATGACCGCGTGGATCATCGGAGAGGAGGACCGATGGAAGTCCGCTGTCGTGGAGCGCGCTCTGATCTCCTGGACCAGCTTCGCCGGCACCTCGGACATCGGAGGCGTCTTCCCCGAGAACTACCTGGAGGAGTCATACCCGGACGCCTGGGACATCTGGTGGCAGCGGGGCCCGCTCGCACTCGCTCACAACGTGACAACCCCTACCCTCGTGCTCCACGCCGAGGACGACTTCAGATGCCCCATCGAGCAGGCCGAGCAGTACTTCATGGCCCTGCTCCGCAACGGGACCGCGACCGAGTTCGTCCGATTCCCGGGTGAGGGTCACGAGATGAGTCGCTCGGGCAAGCCCCGGCACCGCAAGGAGCGCTTCGAGGCCATCCTCGACTGGCACGCTCGCCATCTGATGTGAGCCGAACATGAGCGGATTTGCGCCGTATCCGGCGTGAGCAACCACGGGTTCGAGGAGTGCGGTCACTCTGAGTGGCCGAATGCCACGGATTCGGGTGGTTGGTGGATGAGAATGTCGGGTAACACCAGGAAACGACGGGGAACATCAGGAGGAGCCCATGTCATCGATCTGGAGACGTCTCCGCGGCAAGCCGTGCCCTCATGAGCAGACCTTGACCGTCACCTCTGTCGGTGTGCGGCGTTTCGTTTGCGAGGAGTGCGGTCACATCTCCTTCGAGATGGAGGAGTCGACACCAGCCGTGCGAGCCATCGAGAAGACGAAGCTGGCCAAGGCGGCCGGCTTCTAGGATACAGCTAGGCGAGCACCACCGTCTTGGCGTTGAGGAACTCCTTCATCCCCAAGTCGGAGAGCTCCCGCCCGTAGCCACTCATCTTGATGCCGCCGAATGGCAGCCGCGGGTCGGAGGCCACGAAGGCGTTGACGAACACCGCACCTGCCTGAATCCGGTCGCGGGCGATCTCTTCGCCTTTGTCCAGATCCGTGGTGAAAACAGCCGCACCGAGACCAAACTCGGTGTCGTTGGCGATCCTGACCGCGTCGTCGACGTCCCTGGCAGAGATGACGGCCGCCACCGGCCCGAAGGTCTCCTCGTGATACGCCGCCATGCCCTCGGTCACATCGGCGAGGAGGGTTGGTGGGTAGAAGGCACCCGGGCCATCGGGGATCTTGCCGCCCATCACCAGACGTGCCCCGTCGGAGACGGAGCGTTCCACCTGGTCGTGAAGGTCATCGCGAAGGTCGACACGCGCCATCGGACCGAGTGTGGTGGCCTCTTCGTGGGGATCCCCCATGACGGCTTTCTCCAGCCCCGCGGCGAGTAACTCTGTGAACCGCTCGACCACGGGCTCTTCGACGATGAACCTCTTGGCGGCGATGCATGATTGGCCACCGTTGATGAGACGAGAAGTGGAACACGTTTCTGCTGCCTGCTCGAGATCGGCATCGGCCAACACCACGTACGGGTCCGAGCCACCCAGCTCGAGGACTGTCTTCTTCAGCAGCGAGCCGGCCTTCTCGGCGACGGCCCGGCCCGCCGGGTCGGAACCGGTGAGGGTGGCTGCCACGACGTCGCGATGCTCCAACACCTCGTCGACCCGGCCCGAAGGCAGAACCAGCGTGCGGAACAATCCGTCGGGAAAGCCGGCCTCCACGGCGAGCCGATCGATCCAGAGCGCCGAGCCGGTCACATTCGATGCATGCTTCAACAGTCCCCCGTTACCCGCCATCAGGGCCGGAGCGAGGAAGCGGTACACCTGCCAGAACGGAAAGTTCCACGGCATCACCGCGAGGACCACTCCCAGCGGTCGGTAGGCGACGTAAGACTCGGTGCGGTCGGTCTCGATGTGATCTGGCTGGAGGATCCGCTCTGTGTTCTCCGCGTAGTGCCGGCAAACCCAGGCACACTTGTCCACCTCGGCCCGAGCCTGGGCGATGGGCTTGCCCATCTCGTCGGTCATCATGAGTGCCAGCTCTTCGCGGTGGCTCTCGAGGAGATCAGCCATCTTCCTCATGGGTACGGCCCGATCTCCGATCCCGGTCTGCTCCCACTCACGCTGCAGGTCGGCCGCCCGCGCGATGTGTTGCTGCACGTCTGAGGCCGTCGTCTCCTCGTACTCGGCGAGGAGCGATCCGTCGGTCGGGCTGATTGAAGTGATCATTACCTGATTATGCCTGAATGGTTGCCGACGCTGAGAGCGACTGCCGATCCAGGACCTGTTTCAGCTGTCGAGCCGGCCGGAGATCACCACGTCGGACGTCGGCTCGGTGCCACCTCCGACCTCCTGAAGTGTCACCAACAGCTCCGGGTACTCCTTCAACGGGACCCCGGACCACAGAGTCACGTAGCCACCGTCGCGCATGTGGAAGGTTCCCACGCTCACCACGTCCTCTCCGTCGCTGACCCACCCCTCGTAGAAGGCGCCCTCGGGCGCAGGAGCGAGACCGGTCACGTGGATTCGGATCCACCAGCCGGCATCGGCTGCTCCGACTGCA
>DASUUP010000217.1:0-2149 GCA_036373995.1 Acidimicrobiia bacterium | reverse complement strand
ACCTGACATCGACGTTCACCCCGTGGGGTGTCAACGTGCGAGACGGAATGGCACTGGCCGCGCAGGAGATCAATGACGGCGGCGGAGTCGACGGCCGGATGATCGAGATCGTCGTCGAGGACTCCGAGAACAACGGTGAGGTCGCTGCAACGGCGTGGGACCGCCTCATCGAAGAGGGCGTCGTCGCCGTGGGAGGCATCCTCTCCAGCGGTGTCAGCCCGACGGTCGGCCCTCTCGCCGAGACCGATCAGGTTCCGGTCTTCTACGTCAAAGCAGGCACTGAGAGCCCGGATGCACTCAACCAAGAGAGTCGCTACACGTTCCGCACCTGTCTGCCTTCGGCGCCGATGACCCCGGGACCGGTGGTTCAGTATGTGACCGAGCAGAACATCACCAACGTCGGCGTCATAATCGCCGACTACCCCTGGGGCCAGTCCTTCGGTGCTGCTGTCGGGCCCGCCCTGGAGGCAGCCGGAGTCGACTACGGCGACATCCAGGTGGCTCCCGTGCCCCCCGACACCGACTTCACGCCATTTGTGCGCGCCATGGGCGATGCCGGGGCGCAGATGGTGATCGCCACCGGTCATCCACCAGGGAATGCCGCGATTCTCACCGCCACGACTGACCTCATCGGAGAGGACATCCCGGTGACCGGAGCCTGGACACCACCCGACCTGGTGGTCGGTGGTCTTCAGGAGCTGGCGATCGGGCGCTACTCCGACTTCTCGTGTGCCGACTACACCAGTGATAGCTATGCCGATCTGGCCGCCCGCTACCTGGAGTTCTCGGACAACGGGTTCATGTCGGACGACGCCGTTGCCGGCTACGCCATCGTGTCGATGGTGGCCGAGGCGGTCGGCGAGGTCGGAGACGACCCGACGGCGATCGCCGAGTACATACACGGCACCGAGTTCGACATGCCGGGCTACGCCCATCCGCTGGCTTGGACGGAGTGGGGTGAGCTATCGCAGTCACAGCCGACTTTCTTCCGGATAACCGAGGGTCCTGCCCCCGAGGGGCTGAATGACGCTGGTGAATGGTGGGTCGAGCTGCTGAGCCAGTCAGATCCACTCGAGCCGTACGTGCCGGGGTCCTAGAAACGGAGTGAAACTTCTCGAGCTCGACGGAGTCGAGAAGCGCTTCGGAGGTCTCCCGGCAGTAGACGGAGTGACCGCAGGGGCCGACGATGGCGAGATCCTCGCCATCGTCGGCCCCAATGGCGCGGGCAAGAGCACGCTCCTCAAGCTGATCGTCGGGTTGGAACGCCCAACAGCGGGCTCGGTCAGATTCGCCGGAGAGGACATCACTGGCACGCCCAGCCACACGGTTCGCAAACGTGGCATCGCCATGGTGCAACAGACCCCGAGGGCGTTCCCGACCATGACCGTGCTGGAGAACGCCACGATCGGTGCGATGTTCGGTGGGCAATCCGGTCATCGTGACGAGTCCCGGGCGGTTCAGGTCGGTTCCGAGATGCTCTCCCTGGTCGGTCTGGGCGACCGGAGACAGGATCATGTCGGGAATCTGAACCTGCACGAGCAGCGATTTCTCGAGCTGGCCAGAGCCCTCTCCGGTCAGCCGAAGCTGTTGCTCCTCGACGAGGTGATGGCAGGGTTGAACGAGTCCGAGCTCCATGCCTCCATCGAGATGGTCCGCACCATCAGAGAGCAGCTCGGCGTGACCGTCGTATGGGTAGAGCACGTCATGGCTGCGGTGATGCAACTGGCCGAGAGAGTGATCGTCCTCAACTTCGGCCAACTCCTGGCCGAGGGCCCCGCCGATGTCGTCATGCGCGACGAGGCGGTCGTCGAAGCGTATCTGGGATCAGAGGGCGCAGCCGATGCTTGAAGTGATCGGCCTCGCTGCCGGATACGAAGGCGGAGACGTGCTCGAGGGGATCGACTTCCACGTCGACGAAGGCGAAGCAGTGATGATCATCGGCTCGAATGGTGCGGGGAAAACGACCCTCTTCCGGTCGATGATTGGCTTGCTGGCCACCTCCTCGGGGTCGGTGCAGTTCCAGGGTGAAGACATCACACACCTGCCCGCACAACGCATCGTCAGACTCGGCATCAGCTTCGTCCCGGCGGAGAGACATCTCTTCCCGCGAATGACGGTTCAGGACAATCTCGCGTTGGGTGCCTATCCC
>DASUUP010000216.1:0-3617 GCA_036373995.1 Acidimicrobiia bacterium | reverse complement strand
TAGAGAATCGATCGACCCGCCATGAGCCGAAGATGAGCAAGACCCCGGTCAGAGCGTTCGTCTGACCGGGGTCTTGTCGAGAGTCAGGGTGCCGGGTACACCAGGTCGGAGGTTGCCGACTCGGCGGGCCAGATCAGTTCGATGGCGCCCCCGACCCGTTGCATGTGTGGGTTGGGCACTGACGCCGTCCCGTCCTCGCGGAAGGTGATCGGCCCGATGATCGTCGACAACCCGTCGGTCCCGGCGATGGCGTCCCTCACCGCGTCGTGATCCAAAGTCCCGGCGCGCTCGATGGCGTCGGCCAATATCTCGACCAGCGCATAGGCGCTCCCAACAACAGGATCGGCGGGCCGTCCCACCTCTTCGATGTGACGCTCGTTCACCGCTTCCGTGCCGGGCAGACCGAGCCCAGGGTGCCATGGTGTCGAGAGCACCACACCTTCTCCTGCGGCGCCGAGGTCGTTCCAGGTGGGGACATCGGCGGCACGAATCACCAGGTTGAACGGTGGCTTCCAGCCCAGTTCGCCCATCTGTTGGTAGATGGCAAACCCGTCAGGCGGGGTAGGCAGACTCAAGAGCGCCTCCACATCCGCGGCCTGGCCGGCCAGGATCAGGTCGGTGTAGTCGGTCGTCCCGGGTGCGTAGGTCTCGTGGAGGACCACCTCGTATCCGTGGTTCTCGGCTTCCTGGACGAACAAGGGCCCAAGCTCCTCACCCCAGTCGGTCGCTTCTTGGAAGATGCCAACGCGGAGCGGGCGATCTCCCTCGGGAATGAGACCGTTCAGCATCTCGAACACGGTCACCGCCATATCCGGCGACTTCGGGAACGGGGAGAAGAAGTACTGGTATCCCTGTTCGTGGAGAGCCTGGGTCGATGTGGCCGCACCCAGGTATGGGATCCCGTTTCTCTCCGCAGTCGCCGAGCCGGCCGCATGGACGGGTGTGGCGAAACCGCCCAGGTAAGCGACGATGTCCTCACCGGCGAGCTCATCCATGATGCTGGTGGTCTGATTGGGGTCGGAGGCATCGTCGCGGACGTCGAGCTCCAAAGGCAGAGCTACTCCGTATTCCTCGACGAAGACGCCACCTGCCTCGTTGATCGCGTCCACCGCGTAGACATAGCCACGCTCGATTTGAGCGCCACCGCCACCGAACGGTCCGGTGAGTGGGACCACGGCTCCAATCTTGATCGACTCCGGAGCCTCCATCTGGGGCCCGGTCGTCGTCGTGGTCTCTTCCGGGGTCGCCGCGGTGGTGGTTGTGTCCTCCTCCTGTGGCTGGGTCGTGTCGCCTCCTTCACCGTCGCCGCACGCGGCGAGCGCCAGGGCCACGACCGTCAGCACGATCAGCAGTGGTCTTTTCATACCAGTTCCTTTCCTCCTCGTGTTTTTGGCCTGTCGGCCGGGGATTGGCTCCGTTGGGAAGCCCTTCCCAAGAGTCGCTGCGCTGCTTCGGTGAGACCGCCGGGGAACAGAAGGACTACGACGATGAAGAGAACGCCGAACATCACCACCTGGAACTCGTCGATCCCGCTGGGAAGTGCGTCCCTGCCGACGACGAAGAAGACGGAACCGAGTATGGGGCCGACGATGGTCCCGACTCCTCCGATGAAGACAACCAGAATCGCTTCGAACGTCCAGACGACGCTGAAGGCGAAGTTGGGGAAGTAGCTCGCGCTGAAGTAGGCGAAAGCCGACCCTGCGAGAGCGGCGAAAGCAGCGCTGACCACGAAGGCGATCATCTTGTGGGCGAAAGCGCTCACGCCGGTAGCCCCGGCCGCCTCCTCGTCGTCTCGGACGGCCATCATCCCCAGACCCAGCTTGCTGTGCTTGAGCCAGACCGAGACCAAGAGGGCGGCCAACAGCACGCCGAATGTCATGAAGTAGCGGCTGGTGAAGTCGTACTCCCGAAGGGCGTCGGCGGGGAGTGATGTGATGCCGGGCCACAGGTTTCCGGCAGTGATGAAGACGGCGACGCCGAGGGCGAGAGTCCCGATGGCGAAGTAGATGTCGCGGAACCGCAACATCGGGACCCCGACGATGGCGGCGACGGCCGCCGTCACGCCTACCGCGACCAGGACGGCGAGGAACAGAGGACTTCCGCCCAACCAGAGCTCGCGGGTGACCAAGGCACCGAGCCCGAAGAAGGCGGCATGGCCGAGGCTGATCTGACCGGCGTAGCCACCAAGAACATTCCAACTCAGGGCAAGCGCCGCCAGCGTCATGGTCTGGATGGCGAGGGTGAGCACGTGTTGGCTGTTCGAGACGAGACCGATGGCGACCGCCGTCGCGAGGAACGCCAGCCAGACGACGATTTGAGTGCCTCTACGCATACGCCCTCCCGAATAGCCCCTGGGGACGGATGCTGAGCACGATCAAGAACAGCACCAACGCAGCGACCTCCCGGTACTCGCCACCCAGCCACACCGCGGCCAGGCTTTCGGTGAGCCCGAGAAAGAGCCCGGCCACGATGATGCCGCGCATGCTCCCCAAGCCGGCGAGCACCACCACGATCAGGGCCTTCAGAGTCCAACCCAACCCGATGTTGGGGCTGACGCTGTATCCGAGGCTGATCAGCGACCCGGCCAATCCGGCCAGGGCGGCGGAGATGGCGAAGGCGATGAGATACACCCGGTTCACATCGATGCCACTCAGGGCGGCGCGGGTCCAGTCTTCTGAGGTGGCCCGCACTGCCCGTCCGAACCTGGTGCGGTTGAGCAGCCACTCGAGCAGGAGGGCCGCGACCACGGCCACGACCAGACCGGCCAGCCGCACCACCGGGACACGCACCAGACCGATGGTGATCGCCTCTGAGGAATAGGCCGTGGAGATCGTGCGCTCGTCGGCAGTGAAGAATCGGACAGCCAGTGCCTGGAGCACCAGGACCAGCCCAAAAGAGATGAGCAACGAGTTCTTGATGCGGGTGTGGATCTCGGTTCGGGTGACATACCTGAAGACGGTCAGGTAGAGGATCACTCCGAAGCCGAACATGACGACGAAGACGAGAGGCAAGGAGACGAACGGATCCAAACCCCAGAAAGTGAAGGCGAAGAACGCGGCATACCCACCGACCATGAGCAGCTCGCCATGGGCCACGTTGAGCACCTTGAGGACGCCGAACGCGAAGGCGAGGCCGAGAGCGACCAAACCGTACATGCCGCCAACCAGTAGCCCCGACACCACGCTTTGCAGGATCAACTGGCTCATAGGCTCAAGTACGCCTCTTGAACACGCGCGTCGGCGGACAACTCCGAGCTGGTGCCGTCGGCGACGATCGAGCCCATGTCGAGCACGTAGGCATGATCAGCGATCTGAAGCGCCATCTCCACGTGCTGTTCGACCATCAGCACCGAGACGCCGCGGTCTCGTACCTGTTCGATCGCCTCAAAGGTGTGCTCGACGATGATCGGAGCGAGACCCAACGAGGGCTCGTCGAGGATGAGCAACTCCGGCCGAGCCATCAGCGCTTTACCGATGGCCAGCATCTGACGTTCTCCGCCGCTGAGGGTCCCCGCTCTCTGCCGCATGCGCTCGGCGAGTCGTGGGAAGATCTCGAGAACCTCCGCCAACGTCTCGTCCCGAGAGTGGCGGGCCCGTGGTGTGTAGGAGCCAAGGTCC
>DASUUP010000215.1:0-2035 GCA_036373995.1 Acidimicrobiia bacterium | reverse complement strand
GGCCTGGCTCTGTGGGGAGAGGACATCGATGAGACCACCACACCTTTGGAGGCGAACCTCGGCTTTGCCGTTTCACTTGACCATGAGTTCGCCGGGCGGGAACGCCTCGTCGACCAGACGGAGAGTGGTGTGGAGCGACGGCTTGCTGGATTCATTCTCGAAGAGAGAGGGATACCCCGACATGGCCATGACGTGCGAACCGGGAGCGAGGGAGCGGGGACGGTAACTTCAGGCAACATCAGTCCCATGCTCAACACCGGTGTTGGACTGGCCTACATCAGCCCACCCGCCGACATCGGGGAGGAGATCGAGGTGAGTATCCGCAATCGTTGGGTTCCGGGCCGGGTCGCCCGCCCGCCGTTCCACGAGACGAAATGACCGAGCCACACAGAGACCGTCCCGAGATGCCGGCCGGGTATGGCGTTGATCAGGCAGATGACTTCGTCGCCTGGGAAGACGTCGAGGAGAGGCTCAGGGAGAGCTTGCATTACTGGCTCGCCACCACCCGTCCCAACGGTCAACCTCACGTCGTCCCGAGATGGGGAGTATGGCTCGATGGTGCCTTTTGGTATGACGGCTCGCCGGAGACCGTCCATGTGCGGAATCTCGTGGAGAACACCAACACGGTGCTTCATCTGGAAAGCGGCAGCGAAGTGACCATCGTCGAAGGCCACTCGGTTCGACCGGAGCCGATCAACGGTGAGTTGGGAGAGCGGTTGGCCGCAGAGTACGCCCGGAAGTACGCCCCCCAGTACACGCCGTCTGCCGACGCATGGTCGGATGAGCTCGCGGGGGGAATGCGAAGGATCGAATCGAGCAAAGTCATCGCATGGTCGGAGTTCCCCAAGGACCTGACGCGGTATACCTTCTAGACAATGGCCACCAAGACCCACGCCAAACCGCATCCCGAGTTCGGAACCGAGCTCATCCGGGATTGGGAGCCCAAGGATGCCGCGCGAGCCTATGTCGTCTTGGTCCATGGTCTCGCCGAGCATTCCGGTCGATATGAAGACTTCGGCAGCGCCTTGTCCGAGGCGGGGTTCCACGTCCGAAGCTTCGACTTGATCGGAGCAGGTGGTTCCGGCGGCGATCGCTGGGACATCGATGATTGGTCTCGGCTTCACGACCAGATCGAGGAGCACGTCCTCTGGGCGCGTAAGCATGGCAAGCCGGTGGTGCTCATGGGCTTTTCGCTGGGAGGAAACCTCAGTCTCGGTTACGTGCTCCGTGGGCGGCTTCGGCCAGACCTGCTGGTCTTGAGCGCACCAGCGCTCAGCGGCGGCGCAAAATGGATCAGAGTCCTGACGCCCATAGCTGCTCGGTTCGCGCCCAGACTCCGATTCTCCAATCCGTGGAAGGCTGGGCATCTCTCCCGGGACCCGGCGGTGGGGGAGAAGTACTACAAAGACCCCCTGGTTCACACCAAGACCTCAACCCGCTTCGGGGCCCAGTTCCTCGACGCCATGGAGGAATGCAGTAAGGGACTGCACGAGCTGGATGTCCCAACGCTGGTTCTCCACGGAGGGGACGACCGCCTCGTTCCCACTGCCTGCTCAGAAGGGCTCGGAGATCTGGAAGTCGTGGATCGGAAGGTGTACGAGGGCCTGCGTCATGAGATCATCAACGAGCCGGAGGGTGCAACGGTCATCGCCGACATCGTTGCCTGGATCAACGATCGGGTCTAGGTTTCACGACCGCCAGCGGAGGAGGACCTTGCCCGACTCGTTGCTGTTGATTGCGGCGAAGGCATCGTCGTACTCCTCCACCGGAAAGCGATGTGTGATCACCGGGGAGATGTCCAGGCCCGATTCGATCAACACGTTCATCTTGTACCACGTGTCATACATCTCGCGCCCGTAGATTCCCTTGATATTCAGCATGTTGAAGATCACCGTCGACCAGTCGATGGCAAACGGTGCGGTGGGTATCCCGAGCAAGGCGATGTTCGCCCCGTGAATCGTGTTGTCCAGGATGTCGGCCATCGCCGCCGGATTGCCCGACATCTCCATGGCCACATCGAAGCCCTCGAGCATGT
>DASUUP010000214.1:0-4250 GCA_036373995.1 Acidimicrobiia bacterium | reverse complement strand
CTTGGGCCATTCGAGCTGCCGGTCGTCCACCACCAAGACGTCGATGTCGCCGCCGCGTATCGCCTCCTCGCCGTTGGCGAGCGTGTCGTAGCGATGCACGCTTATCGTGGTATCGACGGCCTCGCCTTGTGCCTGGAGTGCTGCGGTGAGCCCGGCTGGCGTGTCTCCGGTGTATCCGACGCTCTTGGTGCCGGGTCCGGTGTCGAGGAGCGCCGGGAGGGCGACGGCCCCGGCGACGGCTATGAGCATCAGGAGCAGCGAGGCGAGAAAGGCGCGAGAGCGGCCCCGCTCGCGGATCTCGCGGGCGGCCACTAGCCAAGTCTGGAGGATGCCGTTCATGCCGCCACCGCCTCCCGGAACAGCTCGGACAAGGTTGGCGGCTCGTAGGTGAAGGCCACAAGATCGGTGTCGCGCTGCGCCGCCGCGACCATCGTGGTGAGATCAATGCCCGGGTCGACGCGCAGACGGGCTTCCCCATCGTGCTGGTGAACGACCTCGACCGACGGCAACCGGGACCAGTCTGGGACTCTGCCGCGGTAGCGGACGGTCACGAATCGCTGCGGCACCCCGGCCCGAAGGTCGGCCAGATCGCCAGCTCGCACCACTCTGCCGGCGTTGATGATGACGACGTCCTCGCAGATGTCCTCGACGAGATCAAGCTGGTGGCTGGAGAACAGGACGGTGGTGCCCGCTGCGGCGACTTCGCCGAGCATCTCGGACATGGACGCCATAGCCAGCGGGTCCAGACCGGAGAACGGTTCGTCGAGGACGAGCAAGTCCGGCTCGTTGACCAGCGCGGCGATGAGCTGGACACGCTGCTGATTTCCGTGCGAAAGGGCGTCGAGCCGGTCGCCTGCACGCCCCGAAAGGCCCAGACGTTCGAGCCAGGTGTCGACGGTCTGGTTCACCGCCACGCTTGAGCGACCGCACAACCGTCCTAGGTACACAAGCTGATCGCGGACCCTCATCCGCGGGTAGAGCCCGCGCTCCTCGGGCATGTAACCGAACCGTGCCCTCTGCTCCGGGCCAATTGGAGCGCCCTGCCAGCGAATCGCACCGCTGTCCAACTCGACGAGCCCGAAGACCGTCCGCATCGCCGTGGTCTTCCCGGCGCCGTTGGGTCCGAGGAAGCCGGTAAGCCTCCCAGGCCGGGCGGTGAAAGAGCAGCGGTCAAGAGCCGCCAACGCGCCGAAGCGCTTGCTCACCTGGTCAAACTCGAGCATGGTTCCAACCATGCCGTCAGCGGATCGCTGCAACCAGAGGCGAATGACACAGATTCGAAGGCGACGGTCGTGGCAGTGCTGCAGCTATTGGCCCCACCTGGCCGGTCGAGCGTTCGGTAAAGATGCCGCCAGGCTCAGCCGAACTGAAGGGGACGAGTGATGACCCCATTCGGTCAGCCACTGTTTCGGGGTCATATGGAAGATGACCTTGTCCAGCGGGTCCTGCTTAAGTCGCCTCACATCCTCCAATCTCGTCGTCATCGCCTCCCTCCAAGCTCCGCCGGCCGGGTTATGAACTCACCGACTGCCTCCATCACCTCGCTGGTTTGCTCCTCATGTGGGATGTGGCCTTCGCCGTCGATGAGCATGTCGTTCCCCAGTCCCAACGGGCTCATCCCGGTCGCCAGCGCTGCTGCTTCCCCGCCGCTGGAGGCACCCGGGGTCCGGGAGCGATCCCATGGGTTCAGCGTTGCCCCCACAGTTCGCTTTCGGTGTGCCAGCGCACCGCGAGAGTGGGACAGTTGGTATGAGCGATCGGGATCGCCCCGGCGACCCGCATCCTTTCCACCACCGGCGCATCCCTGGTCGGGTAGGCCCCGGCGAGCACCTTCAGTCCCTGGGTGGTGGCGGCTCCGACTAGGTCGATGTTCTCCTTGACCGTGAAGGGAACACCGTGGAACGCTGGCACGTCGCCTCTCGTAGCGAGCATCCGATCCGCTGCGCCCGCGGCTTCCAACGCTTGATCAGCCAAGACGACAGTGACCGCGTTGCTGGTTGGGTTACCTCTTCGATCCGCCGGAGATGCGCCTCGACCACCTCCCGACTCGAAACCTGTCTGGACCGGATGGCTTCCGCCAATTCCAAGGCGCTCATCCGCCACAGGTCGCCGAGCACTGCACCGGTTTCAGCTGGATGGTTCGAGGTGACGGTCGAGTCGGTCATGTCCGCACTCCGTCGGACCGTCCGCTGCGGCGCCGAAGCGCCACCGAGGTCACAGCCGCTAGGGCACCGATTATTCCAGTGGCCCACAACCTGGGGTTGGTCCCAGCTGGCCGTTTCCTGGCAGACAATGGCTTGCTCTCGACGAGGGCTCCTGATTTCACCTGATCCGCCCATCCTGTCTGTCCAGTCCGGACGGATCAGTGCGACCCCGATCAAACGCCACATCGATGAGCACCCCGAAGACCAACGACCAACTCCAGAAGGCGACGAGCAGAGCCAGGGAGAGCACCGAAGCAACAATGGCGATCCCAGGCCATGCGCCGGCCAGTCCCGGAACACTCCAGACCGCTAGCCCGAGGAGAGCGAAGGCGGCTACCGTGGCCCACATCAGCACCATCGCCACCGGCCGACTCGCCGACTCAGGCGCGATTACCGAGGCTCAGCAGCTCCAGGCGCCAGTTCCCCACGTGCGTGCTTGAGCTCTTCCTCGGCAAGCGAATGCCAATCCTGCCGCATCCCCTCAATCAACAGTTCCAAGTCGGGGAAGCTGGTGGCGTCCGCGGTCACCACCATGGACATTTGGCCTGCATAGGAGAAGGCACACAGCGTAAGCCCGATGTTGCCGATCAGTTCGATGATGGGAAGGACCTCAAGGACCCGAGCTCCCAGCAGGTAGACGGGGACAGGAGGTCCCGTCACATTGGTGGCGATCACATTGGTCGAGCGCTGATGGGATGTGAAGTAGCGACCGACGGGTGTTGCCGCCAGACCAGCCAGATAGCTCATGGTTGCTCCTGGCCGCTGTTCGCCTTTAACGCGCCGAGTTGTATGGACAATCAGGTCGAGTCGGGAGTTCACGTCTGATTCCGAGACAGGTAGGGGCAGCACCAATGTCCCCACCTGGTTGTCGATGGCCCCGGCTTCGGTATCGGATCGCAGGGTGGCGGCGATCCCGGTGATCAGCTCGACTCCCGCCACCTTCTCACCACGAGAGGTCAGAAGATGGCGTAAACCTCCCGCCCAGAGTGCCAGCACGACGTCGTTGATCTTGCCGCCGTGACCGTGAGCAGCCTCTCTCATTGTCTCGAGGTCGAGTCGAAGGACTCCAACCCGTCGCCCTCGCTGCACCGGTGCGTTGATCGAGCTGGCGGGCGCCGCCCGGGCTCCGAAGTAGCGGCGGGTCATACGAACAAAGGCGCGCGTCTGTCTTGCCAGGCGTATCGGATGAGCCAACTTCGCCAGTGTCCGCAGCGAGGCGCGGACCGTAGCCGACAGGTTGTCGGCGGCCAGTTGCCGGCTCTTTGGAGGTGGCTGGGGTGCCCTGGCCACCTGAGCTGGTTCTGGGGCGTCGGGTTCGGTGTCGAACAGGGTTCCCATCATGGAGACGGCTGCCAGCCCATCCGCCATCGAGTGATGTAGCTTCAGCAGTACACCAACGCGGTCGTCACTGAGGCCGGTGAGGAACCACATTTCCCAGAGTGGGCGGCTGCGGTCCAGTACCTGTTCGTACACGCGAGTCGCCGTCTCCAGGAGTTCGCGGTCCCCCCCGGGAGGTTCGACGGCGGCCTGGTGGAGATGGTTATCAATGACGAACTGGTCGTCGTCGACCCAGAGCGGCCTTCCACCCAAAGGCCCCGGGAAGAGGACACGTTGACGCATGTCCGGCACCTGCGACAAGCGACGGTCGAGCCGATCCCTAATCTCGGGCAACCTGAGTTGGCCCGCATCGTCGACCAGTGGTGTCCCGTCGACAATGGCCAGACCGCCGAAATGACATGGCCATTCGGCAGTTTCCAGACGGAGAAACATGAGATCGGTTGGGGTGAGACGCTGGAAGCTGGTGGTCACCGTTTTTTTTGCCACCGGAGGCCCGAATTCTCCGCTCATCGCGCAGGGACCTCCGCCCCCGCCAACATGCTCTCCTCCACCTTGGTGAGAGCCCCGTCGAGGACCTCCACGCAGTGCTCGGCCTGGGTTGTGGTGAAGATCAGCGGCGGAGCGAACACGAGGGTGCCGCCGCCCAGCGGCCGCGGACCGAACAGCCCCATCTGCATGGTCGCCGCGGTGACCCGGTCGGCTATGTGC
>DASUUP010000213.1:0-6454 GCA_036373995.1 Acidimicrobiia bacterium | reverse complement strand
TGGGGCGGGCCCGAATCCCCAGCACACCGTGTCCGGGTCGGCGTCGGTGAGGGCAGCAAGCATTGCCTCGAGCGTCTCGTCGTACCAGTCGGCGACATCGGCTCCGTCCGGGAGCCGGGGGGCCGATACTCGATCGGTGGGGAGCTCCGTGACGATCAGGGTGGTCCGCGCATGGATCGAGGCCGTGTGAGACGCCAGGTCGGCCATCGTCCAATCGGGATACTGAGGGACGAGTCGATCGGGGTCGCGACGAACGTAGGCGCCCAGCCGCCTCCCCTCCGACTCGATCGAAGCCAGGTTCTCAGCCAAGAGCACGGATCATCGCCTCCCCCATATCGGATGGCGTGGCGGCAACGACGATCCCCGCGTAGTTCATCGCCTCGATCTTGGCCCCCGCGGTGCCTTTGCCGCCGCTGACTATCGCCCCTGCGTGACCCATGCGCTTCCCGGGAGGCGCAGTCGTGCCGGCGATGAACCCGGCCACCGGCTTGCTCATCTGTGACCTCACATACTCGGCGGCTTCCTCCTCGGCGGTGCCACCGATCTCCCCGATCATCACCACACCCGCCGTCTCGTCGTCGGCTTCGAACATCTTCAGACAGTCGACGAAGTTGGTCCCGTTCACCGGATCGCCACCGATGCCGATGGCGGTCGTCTGACCGAGACCCAGAAGCGTCAGCTGATGCACGGCCTCGTAGGTCAGCGTCCCCGAACGGGAGACGACGCCGATCTTGCCTCGCTCGTGGATGTAGCCCGGCATGATTCCGATCTTGCACTCACCCGGCGTGATCACACCCGGGCAGTTGGGACCGATCAGCCTGGTGTTGGTCCCCTGGAGATACCGTTTGGCCTTGATCATGTCGGATACGGGGATGCCTTCGGTGATGGCAACGACGAGGTCGAGCTCGGCGGCGACCGCCTCCATGATGGCGTCGGCGGCGAAGGGTGGCGGAACATAGACCACCGAAGCGTTGGCTCCGGTCTGCTCGACGGCCTCCCTGACCGTGGCGAAGATCGGCAGATCGACGGAGTAGGAATCGTCTCGCCCGGGGACGCCGGAGTGGTCGGTTTCACCCTCGAAGTGGAAGTCGCTGCCCGCGCGAGATGGATGCACGGCTCCCACCATCTCGGTTCCGTAGGCAATCGCCTTGTCGGTGTGGAACTGTCCGGTCTTGCCCAGACCCTGGACGAGGACTCTGGTGTTCTTGTCGACCAGGACGCTCATGCCGAAAGCTCCAAGATCTTCTCAGCGCCGTCCCGCAGACTGCCGGCGCTGGTCACTTTCAGTCCGGATTCATCGATGATCTTCTTGCCTTCCTCGACGTTGGTTCCCTCCAGTCTCACCACGAGTGGGACTTCCAGCCCCACCCTCTTCACGGCTTCGACGATGCCGGTCGCGATGACATCGCAACGCATGATGCCACCGAAGATGTTGACGAATATGCCCTTGACCGAGGGGTCCTTGGTGATGATCTGGAAGGCGGTGGTCACCTGATCGGCGGTGGCGCCGCCTCCGACATCGAGGAAGTTGGCCGGCTCCCCTCCGACGTGCTTGATGGTGTCCATCGTGGCCATGGCCAGGCCGGCCCCGTTGACGAGACAGCCGATGGTCCCGTCGAGCTTGATGTAGTTGAGCCCGGCGTTCTTCGCGGCGAGCTCTAGGGGGTCTTCCTCGGTCTCGTCACGCATGTCGGCTATGTCGGGATGTCGGTAGAGAGCGTTGTCGTCGAACGACATCTTGCCGTCCAAAGCCACGACTTCGCCGCCTGTCGTGATGACGAGCGGGTTGATCTCGATGAGGTCTGTGTCCAGCTCCGTGGCAGCGTCGGCGAGAGCCTTCACGAACCGGGTGAAGTTCTTGGCAGCCTCGTCTTCGATCCCGAGACCGTGCACCAGCTCGTTGGCCTGAAACGGCGCCAGACCGATAGCAGGGTCGATCTGGGCGCGCAGGATCTTCTCTGGGGTCTCCTCAGCCACCTTCTCGATCTCGACACCGCCCTCGGTCGAGGCCATGACGATGTTTCGCGACGTGGCTCGATCGAGGAGCACGGCCAGGTACAGCTCGCGTTCGATGTCGACGCCCTGCTCTACATAGAGGCGGTTCACCTGTTTTCCCTCCTCACCGGTCTGAATGGTGACGAGGGTGCTGCCGAGCATCTTCTTGGCAAGCTCGCGGACTGCTTCCTCGGCGGCTGACGGTCCGCCTTCGATGCCGTCGGTGATCACGTTCACCCCGCCGACGTCGGGATGTTCCTTGAAAGTCCCCTTCCCCCGGCCTCCGGCATGGATCTGTGACTTGAGGACGACGACCGGGTTGCCGGTCTCGTCGATCAGCGGCCGAACCGCCGCAACCGCCTCGTCGACCGAGCGCGCCACCCGGCCCAGCGGCACCGGGATACCCCGGGCGGCCATCAGCTGTTTGGCCTGGTGCTCGTGGATCTTCATGTTTCCCTTCTGTTGGCTCAGACCCGGCTCGGGATGTTCTGGGCGACCCAGCCGGTGATCTCATCGAGTGGTGTGCCCGGAGTGAAGACCATGGCGATGCCGGCCCCCTGGAGGGCGGCGATGTCAGCGTCCGGGATCACCCCACCACCGAAGACGATGATGTCGGACGATTCCCGATTCGCCAATTCGGCGATCACCTGCGGAAACAAGGTCTTGTGAGCGCCTGAGAGCGACGACAGCCCAACCGCGTCGACATCCTCCTGCACGGCGGTTTCAGCGATTTGTGACGGTGTCTGGTGCAGCCCGGAGTAGATGACCTCATGACCGGCATCACGCAGCGCACGGGCGATCACTTTGGCGCCACGGTCGTGCCCATCCAGACCTGGCTTGGCGATGAGAATCCGTCTCGGCATCGGCGCTAGCGAGGCTAGCGGGCAGGCGGGCGTTGCACTCGTGAGCAAAGCGTGTCGGATTCCGACACGCTTTGCTCACGCTCTGTGCTGAAGGTCGGTTCACCCTCTAGACACCGCGGAGGGCCGATGCGTGACGCGACTGCTCCAGAACCCCCTACCCTTCGCGCATGCCCATCTCCAATCTCCACGGGCTGGCAGCAGCCGGCGTCAGTGTCTGGTCGGATCAGATCTCCCGGCGGATGCTCGACTCCGGTGAGCTGGCACGTCGTGTCGAGGAGGACGCCATCACCGGCGTCACATCGAACCCGACCATCTTCGCCAAAGCGATCAGCGGCTCGAAGGACTACGACGCTCAGCTCCAGGATCTGAAGAGCGGCGGGCTGTCCGCCGAGGAGGTGGCCAAGAGCTTGATGGCCGATGACATCGCCCGTGGTTGCGACGTCCTGGGCACGGTATTCACTGCCACCGGTGGTCGCGATGGGTTCGTGTCGGTCGAGGTCTCGCCGACGCTCGCTGACAACACCGAGGCAACTATCACCGAAGCACGGGAATGGGTGAAGCAGATCGACCGGGAGAATCTGTTCGTCAAGGTTCCGGCCACGAAGGAGGGGATACCTGCGATTCGCGCCCTCATCGGTGAGGGCATCTCGGTGAACGTCACCCTCATCTTCTCCCTGCAGCGCTATGAGGAAGTGATCGGCGCATATATCGACGGTCTGTCCGATTACCACTCGGTCGGTGGCGACCTGTCCTCCGTGGCCTCGGTGGCCTCGTTCTTCGTCAGCCGATTCGACACCGAAGTCGATCGCCGGCTCGACGAGATCGGCACCAACGACGCCCACGACCTCAAAGGCCATCTCGCCGTCGCCAACGCCCGCGTCGCATACGGGGTATTCCTCGTATCGTTCTCCAATAGTCGGTTCGAGGAACTCGCCGATCAGGGTGGGCGCCCTCAGAAGCCGCTGTGGGCCTCGACTTCCACGAAGAACCCCGCCTACAGCGATCTGCTCTACGTGGAGAGCCTGGTGGCCACGGATACCGTCAACACGATGCCTCTCGAGACCATCGACTCGTATCAGGACCACGGCGACCCGAGCCCATCCAGCTTCGATGCCGTGGACATCGTCCGAGCAAACGACCTATTGGACAAGATGGCCGAGGTTGGCATCGATTACGACGACGTCGTCGCGACCCTGGAAGAGGAGGGGGTCGAGAAGTTCACCGCGAGCTGGCTGGAGCTGTTGGATGAGGTGGAGAACGCCTAGCCAATGACCGATGCGCGGGAGGATGACAAGCTCATCCAGGGGCGTCGGACCGCATCGAGCTGATCGTCGCAGGCGACTACCCCAAGCCGCAGTCTTCGCAGGGAACTGCAAACGTGATCGCCTGAGGCGATCACGCCTTTTCCAACGGCGCCCACGCCAGGAGGAGCCGCTTCTTGCCCTGCGTGTCGAACATGACCTCGGCCTCGGCCCGGTCACCGTCCCCCACTATCTCACGCACCGTTCCCAGACCCCATTTGTCGTGTCTGACCCGATCACCAGGACCCACCTGACCTGCGGAAACGGTGGTTCGGGGGCCAGAAGCAGCGGCTCTCTCGGCCGGGTCCCGCTTCTGGCGTTTCGGAGCCTTCTCCACGAGGGCGTCGGGGACCTCCTGGAGGAATCGGGAGGGCGGGTTGTAGCTGGAGCCCCCAAACAACATCCGTTGCCAGGCGGATGTCAAATAGAGCTTGTCCTGTGCCCTGGTGATGCCCACATAAGCAAGACGACGCTCCTCCTCGAGCTCCTCGGGATCACCAAGTGAACGCATGTGGGGGAAGACGCCGTCTTCCATGCCGACGATGAACACGGCAGGAAACTCGAGGCCTTTCGCAGTATGGAGGGTCATCAAGGTGACCGCGCCGGCTCCTTCGTCCCACTCGTCGATGTCGGCAACGAGCGCTGTCGATTCGAGGAATATCTCCAGACGACGCAGATTGGCCAGATCGTCGTATTCCTCGTCACCGATGACAGCACCCTCGTTGGACGACTCGAATTCGGTGGCCACCCCGGCGAGCTCGCGAAGGTTCTCAACCCGCCCCATGGCCTCGATGGTCCTCTCCGACTCGTAGTTGGCGACCATCCCGGTGTCATCGAGGACGGCCTGCACCGCCGCTTGAACACCCCCCTCGCTCGCCTTCTCCCTGAGCAGGTCGATGAGCGCTACGAATTCGCCGACTGCGTTGACGGCCCGCGAGTTGAGCTGTGGGATGTCGTCGGCCCGGCGCAGTCCCTCGAAGAAGGTGATCCCCTGAGACTGGGTGTAGCGGTCGATGTGAGCGACGGTGGTGTTGCCGATCCCACGTCTCGGCTCGTTGATGACCCGTTTGACCGACACCTCGTCTGCGGGATTGACCAGGACCTTCAGGTAGGCGATCGCGTCCTTTACCTCCTTGCGGTCGTAGAACTTGACCGAGCCCACGACCGTGTAGGGAACCTGACGGCGAACGAAGACATCCTCGATGACGCGAGACATGGCGTTCGTGCGGTAGAAGACGGCGATGTCGGCGAGGTTGAAGCCATCCTTCTGTAGCCTCTCGATCTCGTCGACCAGGAACCCCGCCTCGTCATGCTCGTCCTCCGCCTCGAATCGCTTTATCGGGTTGCCTGTCCCGCGATCGGACCAGAGGTGCTTCGGGGTTCGCTTGGTGTTGTTGGCGATCACCGAGTTGGCGGCGTCCAGAATGGTCTCAGTCGACCGATAGTTCTGATCGAGGACGATCACGCGGGCGTCGGGATAGTCCTTCTCGAAGTCGCGGATGTTGCGGATATCGGCGCCGCGGAATTTGTAGATCGACTGGTCGGAATCCCCAACCACGCAGAGGTTGCGGTGAGCAGCCGTGAGCTGTTTGACCAACATGTACTGGGCACGGTTGGTGTCCTGGTACTCATCGACCAGCACGTAACGGAAACGCTGCTGATAGTGGGCGAGCACATCTGGGAAGGCGGCGAAAAGCTCAACGGTGACCATGATGAGATCGTCGAAGTCCATGGCCGACGCCTCGACGAGGCGCTGCTGATAGAGACGGTAGATGTCGGCGACCTGCTCGTGATAGAACCCGTCCCCTTGGTCGGCGAACGACTCGAAGTCGACCAACTCGCTCTTGGCATTGGAGATGACCGCCTTCATGGCCTTCTCGGGGAATCTCTTCGAGTCGAGGTCGAGATCTTTGATGACCATCCTCAGCAGGCGAAGCGAGTCGGCCTCGTCGTAGATGGTGAAACCGGACCGGTATCCCAAACGAGACGCCTCTCGTCGGAGGATTCGGACACAAGACGAGTGGAACGTGCTGACCCACATGGATCGGACGACGCCACCGACGAGCTGTTTCACCCGCTCCTTCATCTCGTTCGCCGCCTTGTTGGTGAAGGTGATGGCGAGGATCGAGTCGGGCGAGACCTGAAGGTCCCGTATCAGGTGAGCGATGCGGAAGGTGAGTACCCGGGTCTTGCCGGATCCGGCCCCTGCCACGACCAAGACCGGCCCCTCTGTTGCCGCCACGGCTTCGCGCTGAGTGGGGTTGAGCTCGGCGAAGAGAGGCGACTCGGTGGGCA
>DASUUP010000212.1:0-5207 GCA_036373995.1 Acidimicrobiia bacterium | reverse complement strand
GATGTAATCCGCCGCGCAAGGCTCAGCCCCGGGACAGGGCTAGCCTGACCGGGCTGCCATGAACATCGTCATGCATTCTGATGCGACCGAGGCCGAGGTCGCGGTGGTGGTCGAGCGCTTGCGTGGCCTGGGTGCGGAAGTGAGTGTGGCCACGAGCGAGGGACGCACCGTCGTGACCGGGTCGATCGAGAGCAGGCTCGAACGCGAAGCTCCTTGGGAGTCATTCCCTGGGGTCGACCGGGTGGTGTCCACCGTTCCGGGGGGTCGCCGCGTGGGGAGGGAACACCGCTCCGAGGACACAGTCGTGGGAGTGGGCAGGGTAGAGATCGGTGGCCGAGGCATCGCTGTCATCGCCGGGCCCTGCGCAGTGGAGAGTCGCGAGCAACTGATGACCACTGCTCTCGCAGTTCGGGACGGCGGCGCCGACATCCTCCGGGGTGATGCCTTCAAACCGAGGACGTCGCCGTACTCGTTCCAAGGCTTGGGAAAGCAGGGTCTGGAGATCATGGCCGAGGCACGGGAGCTCACCGGCCTTCCCTTCGTCGCCGAGGTGCTCGATCCTCGAGAGGTCGATCTCGTGGCTTCCTATGCCGACATGCTGCGGATCGGGACGAGGAACATGTCCAACCATGCTCTGCTCCGCGAGGTGGGGCTCCAGCCAAAACCGGTTCTGCTCAAGCGCGGTCGAGCCGCCACGGTGTCCGAGTGGGTCGATGCCGCCGAGTACGTCTATCGCGAGGGAAACACGCAAATCGTGCTCGTCGAGCGCGGCGTGCGCAGCTTCGACGACTCGGCTCGCAACATGCTCGACCTGACCGCCGTGCCCCTGGCCAGGATGCTCACGCATCTCCCGGTGATGGTCGACCCCTCGCACGCCACGGGGCGCGGCGACCTCGTCCGGCCTTTGGCCCGCGCCGCGATCGCCGTTGGTGCCGATGGGCTCCTCATAGATGTGCATCCCGACCCGGCCTCGGCGCTGGTCGACGGGGCGCAGGCGTTGGTTCCCGACCAGTTCGCGAACCTCATGGATGAGGTGCGGGCGGTGGCTGCGGCCATCGGCCGGGCCTGACCTCTCGCTTCACGCGGAACCATGACATGTCGGGAAGCGGGTACGCCGTGTGGCTCAGTCGAGCGACTCCACCAGGCCGAGCATCGCAGCGACGCCGGCCCGGATGCCGAACTCGACGGCGTCTTCGTTCACCTTGAAGCCGGCCGAGTGGAGATCGCCACCCCCGGAGGCCGCACCCAGTCGGAGCAATGCGCCGTCGGTGGCGCTGAGATAGTTTGAGAAGTCTTCGCCCCCCATCGACTGCTGGGTTGTGACAATGACGCCTGGCCCGAGCTCGCCTTCGACGGCCGAAGACACGATGTCGACGATTCGGCCGTCGTTGACAACCGGTGGGATCCCCTGGCGATAGTCGAGCGTGTACCCGGCACCGGACATGGCCAGGATCGACCCCAGGTTCTTGTCTATCAGGCTGGGCAGGCTGTCCCAAACCTCGACGTCGAGGGTTCGCACCGACCCCGTGATCACGACGTTGGTTGGGATGACATTGGCGGCGTCGCCGCCATGGATCGACCCGAAAGCAATGACGATCGCCGATCTGGGATCGATCGCGCCGCGAATGGCGGCAGGCAGCTCGGTGACGACCCGGCCGGCCGCCTCGACGAGATCGACGGTCGTGTGTGGACGCGACGTGTGTCCGCCCGGCCCGTGGATCTCGATGCGGATGCTGTCGGCGCTCCCGGTGATGGGGCCGGAGCGCGCCCCGACACGACCGACACGGAGCCCGGGGTCGACGTGAAACGCAAGCAGAGCTCTCAAGTCATCGACGACACCCTCGGAGACCAGTTCGATGGCACCTCCGGGGTTCGCCTCCTCAGCGGGCTGGAAGATGATCCTCACTCCCGAGTCGAGCTCGAGTCGATTCAGAGTCCAGGCGATCCCCACGGCCACCGCCGTGTGTGCGTCATGACCGCAGGCGTGCATCCACCCTTCCCGCTGGGAACGTGGTGAGTTGTCTGGAGGCTCGTGGATGGGGAGTGCGTCGAGGTCGGCCCGGAATCCCACTCGAGGGTCGGGGCCGACGTCCACCCAGCCGCCGGTCTTGTCGACTCGTCGGTGGAAGGTGATCCCTGCGGATTCCAAGGCAGAGCTGACCAACTCCGTGGTTGCGACTTCTCGATGCGCTGGCTCGGGCACGGAGTGGAGCCGACGTCGCAGGTCGACAGCGTCCGGTGCGACCGCCTCCACCAGCCCGGCAAGATCCTCCAGGGCGGGCATTCCAGGGGAGACTAACCAGGGCCGATCACTCGAAGAAGAGCGATTCGAAGGTCCGCCTTGCCCTTCGGGTGTATCGCATGTACTGCTCGCGCAGCTCGCCTGTTCGGTCGAATCCGAGAGAGACCGCGAGTCGGGCGGTGGCCTCCTGGTCGGTTGGCAAGGAATCCGAGGGCCGGCCGCTCTGAAGGTGGAGCCGGAGACGGACCCGGGTGCAGAACAGGTAGGAGTCGTGGAGGGCGTTGTAGTCGCTCGTGGTGAGGAGGCCGTTCTCGCGAAGGGCGGTCAAGGCCGGGAACGTGCCGGTGACTCGCAGGGCGGGGTTCGATCCACCGTGCTGCAGCTGGAGGAGTTGGGCGAGGAACTCGACGTCGCTCAGCCCACCAGGGCCTAGCTTCAGGTGGAAGTCGGGGTCCTCCCCGGCGGGAATCCGCTCGGATTCGACCCGCGCCTTGATGGCCCGGATCGCGGTGACGACCTCACGAGGCAGATCCCGTCTCCACAGGATCGGCTCTAGCAGTTCGAAATACGAGTCGAGGAGAGGCTGGTCCCCGGCGATCGGCCGGGCGCGAACCAGGGCGAGCAACTCCCACGGCTCCACCCACTCCTCGTAGTAGCGGCGGTACGAGGCGAGCGACCGTGACAGGGGTCCCTTTCGCCCTTCGGGACGCAGGTCGGCGTCGATGCTGTAAGCATCCCCGTGCCGGCTCGATTCTGACAGAACCTTGCCCAGCTCCACCGCCAGCTCGGTGCCGCGCTGTTTGTGCTCGTCACCGTGGATGTACATCAGATCGATGTCCGAACCGTAGGACAGCTCACGGCCGCCCCAACGACCCATGGCGATCACCCCGAACTCGTCCTCCGGGTCTCCGATCATCTCGATCGCACCCGCCACGGCGGCATCGGCACTGTCGGAGAGTGACTCCAACGTGGCCTGAGGCGGGGCGAGGCCGAGGACATCGCGGGCGGCGATTCTCAGCTTGCGACGACGAACGAAGCGTCGAATCGTCCCGATCCTGGCGTCACGCCCGGGGCGCGACGCGAGGACCCGAACAAGTCGGCGTGTCGCATCGTCGGTGCTGCGAATCTCGCTCAGCAGTGAATCGTCGGAGAGACGCGGGATGAACTCGGGGATCCGGTCCATCAGGTCGCCGATGAGCTTTCCGGTGCCGAGAAGCGTGCAGAGGCGTTCGCCCACCACCGGGTTGTTCTGCAGGAGAGTGATCAGGACGGAGTGATCCGGCGAATGGGCCAGCAGCAAACGCAGTTGAGCCAACCCCAGATCGGGATCGGGTGACTGGGAGAGCCAGTCGAGCATCAGGGGGAGCATCTGATGCATCACCCGCGAGCGTCGACTGAGGCCCGACAGCAGGTCGCTCACCGCATTGGTCGCCGCCACCGAGTTGTGGAATCCGAGTGCTTCGAGACGGACAGCAGCCCCGGCCGGGTCGAGACGCGCGTGCTCCAGGCCTACGAGGGCATCGAGTATCGGGCGGAAGTAGAGCTTCTCATAGAGGTCGCGTGCATTCTCCCTCACCTCGGCCAGCCGCGCCTCGAACTCCGAGGCGGGGTCCGTGTGATAACCGAGCGACCTGCCCAGCCACTCACGTCCCTCCGCGTCCTGGGGGAGTGTGTGGGTCTGGCGGAGATTGCGGAGCTGGAGGCGGTGCTCGACATCACGAAGGAAGCGATAGGCGTCGACCATCCGCTTGGACTCCTCCTCGCCTATGTAGCCGTTGCCGGTCAGGGCTGCGATGGCTTCGAGCGTGGACGTGACGCGTAGATCGGCGTCCACGCGACCGTGGACCAGTTGAAGGATCTGCACTGCGAATTCGATGTCCCTGATACCACCGCGTGACCTCTTGATGTCCGACGACTTCGATCCGTCCTCTGCGCGTGCCTTCAGGGCACGGATGCTGCGCAGGGCGTCGACGTCGAGCCCCTCTTCCCAGATGATGCGATCGGCCAGGGCCCTGAACCTCGCCCCGAGATCGTCGTCTCCGGCGACCGGCCGCGCTTTGAGCAGGGCCTGGAGCTCCCAGGCCTCGCCCCAGCGTTGGTAGTAGGCGGAGTAGCCACTGAGGCTTCGTGACAAGGGGCCCATCGTCCCTTCGGGGCGCAGGTCGGCGTCGACGTTGAGCGTCGGCCCCTCGAACGTCGGAGCCGAGAGGTTCGATATGAGCCTGCTGGCGACAGCGAGCGCGGCTGCGTGAGCAGAGGCCTCGTCGTGCCCGTCGGGCTCGTGGACGAACACGAGGTCGATATCGGAGTAGTAGTTGAGCTCGCGGGCGCCCCATTTGCCCATTGCGATGACCGCGAATCGAATCTCGGGTGCGATCGGATGGCGAACGGTGACCTGATCGATGGCAATGTCGAGGGAGTCGGAGACGATCTCGTCCATCGCCGAGGAGAGGGCTCTTGTGGTGTCGACGAGATCGGCTCCTGCCAAGTCGGCCAGAGCGGTCGAGATCAGAGTGGCGAGGACCCGGTGGCTGACGGAATCCCCCAGCGCGGAGCCGTTCAAGAGCCCAGGGTCCCTGGCGAGCGCATCGGCAAGAGGGGGGCTGATAGGACGCAGGCTGGCGATTGCTGAGTCGAGCTCGACCACGATCAACAGGGTATGACGTCGGCCACTTTGGGGCGGGGCGTATCGTGTGCCACATGCCTCTGAAGGTGGCAGGAGCCCAAGTCAATCTCACCGTTGGCGACCTGGACGGCAACGAGACCGTCATCGCAGCGGCGATGGACCGGGCAGCCGATGCCGGAGCCGACGTGCTGCTCCTTCCCGAACTGGCGATTCCCGGGTATCCGCCAGAGGACCTGGTGCTTCGTCGTGACTTCGTCACTGCCAACATCGACGCACTTCGCCGGTTGGCCCGCAGGTCGGGCCCCATGACCACTGTCGTCGGGTTTCTCGACTTTGCGT
>DASUUP010000211.1:0-2980 GCA_036373995.1 Acidimicrobiia bacterium | reverse complement strand
GGGTGACTATCCCGGTGAAGATGACACCCAACGAGCGTCGCACTGCGATCCAGCTCAGCAACCCACCGGTGAGGCTGGACGCCAGCGTCGCCAGCAGGATGCTGACCACGACGGGAAAACCCATGGTATCGGCGAATATCGCCGCGCCGTATCCGCCGATCCCGGCGAGGGCGCCAACACACAAGAAGAGTTGGCCGGTGCTGCCGAAGATCAGGTTGAAACCGATGACATAACTGGCGAAGGCCAGCCCGAGAATGGACACCGTCATCAGGACGCGGGAGTCACCCAACCAGAGCGGAACCAGCCCCAGCAACGCGCCGACCGCCAGTACCTGGCCGGCGAAGGCAAGCATCGAGCGCGATGGGTGGCTCTCGGCACCGCCAACGAGGGAGGTGCCCGTCGCCTCAGCGAATTTCTCAGTCACTCTCTCACTCCCAGTAGGCCGGAGGGTCGAATGAGGATCGTTATCGCGGCCGCAGTGAGGAGGATTATCAGCGACAGGAATGTGCCGATATAGGACGTGGCGAGGCTGTTTACCACCCCGAGGATGATCCCGGCCAGGAGGGCGCCGGTGACACTCCCCAGACCGCCCACCACCGTGACGATGAGAGCGAACACCGTGATCGAGAAGCCGGCGGTCACGGTCACGGGTCGGATCATCGATTGCGTCATCGCCACGATTGCCGCGATGACACCACTGAAGATCAGGATAAGGCGGAGCATGAGGGAAGGGTCGATTCCGACCAGCCGGGCCCCTTCCTCGTCTTCGATCACGGAGCGGACCGCCCTGCCCAGGGAGGTCCCGCGGAAGAAGACGAAGAGAAGAGCGAAGACGACGAGGATGATCGCCGATCCCACGATGCTGCCCCGACGCATGGGAACCCCGAGGATTTCGATCGGGCCACCACTGATTCGCAGACTGAGGGGTGCGGTTGGATAACGCCAGTTGAGGAATCCGTCGACCACGAACGCCACCCCGAGAGTCAGGAGGAGGCTGAGCAGGACCCGCGCTTCGCCCTGGCGTCGGTAGATCGGGCGGAGGATGGTTTGGTCGAAGATCAGCCCGAGCAGGCCACCGGCGACCAATCCGATCCCAACGGACGCCACCGTGGGAACCCCCGCATCCATCGCGAAAAGGACCGTCATGGCCGAGATGACAGCCATCTGCCCGTAGGCGAGGTTGAGGACCCCACCCAACCCGTAGACCAGCGTGAGGCCGGCGGCCAGCAGGCCGAACTGAAGCCCGAGCACGATCCCGTCGAGGATGATCGCCGTCATGTCACCCCGAGATAGGCGCTGCGGACCCGGGGGTCGGCGGCGAGCTCTTGCGACGTGCCCTCCAGGCTGATGACCCCGTTCTCCAGTACATATCCCCGGTCGCTGAAGGCCATCGCCAGGGGGACCTGCTGCTCGGCGACGAGCAGGGTCAATCCCTGACCTCGGAGGATGGCCAACGCTTCGTACGCCTGGTGGGCCAGTTTCGGAGCCAGACCTGTTGTGGGCTCGTCGAGCACCAGGAGACGGGGCCGGGAGATGAGAGCTCGCCCGACAGCCAGCATTTGTTGTTCGCCGCCGCTCATCGTCGCCGCACGTTGCCGACGTCGCTCGGCGAGCCGGGGGAAGAGATCGAAGACCACGGACATCGTCTCCGGGTCGGGACGCTTGGGATAGGCACCCAGTGAGAGGTTCTCCTGCACGGTCATACGCGGAAAGAGATGCCGCTCCGCTGGTACGAAGCCGAGCCCTTTGCGAACCACGCGCTGTGCGGGCTGACCGGTGATGTCTTCACCGTCGAACACCACCACGCCTGAGCTCGGTTGGCTGAGGCCGCACATCGCCCGGAACAGGGTGGTCTTTCCCGCTCCATTCGAGCCGATGATCATCACCGCCTCACCTTCCTCGACGTGAAAGGAGATGTCGTGGACGACATCGTTGCCCTGATAGCCGGCTGCGAGACCCCGGACCTCAAGCACCTTGGATCTCCTCGCCTAGGTAAGCCTCCACGACCCGCGTGTCCCGCATCACGTCCCCGGGTTGGCCTTCGGTGAGAACCTTCCCGAAGTCGATCACCAAGACACGCTCCGCCAGTCTCATCACCGCCTTCATCACATGTTCCACCCAGACGACGGTGACGCCGAAGCGATCGCGGATGGTCCTCACGATCTCGACGGACGCGTCGAGTTCCGCGTCGTTGAGGCCGGCCATGACCTCGTCCAGGAGGAGAACCCGGGGTTGTCCGGAGATGGCGCGGGCCAGTTCGAGGAACCGCTGCTCATGGAGGTTGAGATTGCCGACATGGTCATGTCTGCGACCGGCGAGCCCGACGAAAGCGAGCATCTCGGCTCCAATGGCCGTAGCCGTCGACTCATCCCTGAATCCCTTCTTCCCACCGAACATCGCACCGAGTGCTGCATTCTCCAACACGGACATGTTGGGAAACGCGCGCGGAGTCTGCTGCACCATGGCGATCCCCTTTTGGCGAACGCGGTGGGTGGGAGCGCGAGTGATGTCCTCGCCGGCGAAGCTGATCCTTCCCGTGGTCGGGGACTCCAGACCCACGATCAGCTTGAGCAACGTGCTCTTTCCGGCGCCGTTGGGGCCGACGATGGCGAGGATCTCGCCTTCGTCGGCCCCAACGGTCACACCGTCGACTGCCGGGAGGCCGCCGAACTGCTTCCCGACCTCGTTCAGTTGGAGTAGCGGCACTCCCTGATTATGACCCGGGCACGTATGGCTCGAGCGGCTCGGATTGAGTCAGCACCTCGATCCACCAGTCACCGGCCTCGTTGAGCCCTTCGGGCGCCGGGCCTTCGACGATCCGGAAGAAGATGGGCTGTGCCTCGGCGAGCTCACCCCACTCGGTCCAGCTCATGGTATGGGCATAGCCCTCCAGGTCGAAGGAGTTCTGGTGCATGTACTCGGCGATCGCCACCGGATCGTCACCGACCTCGCCGAGAGCCTCGGCCACCATCGTCACGAT